>JAIXVN010000063.1 GCA_027483005.1 Verrucomicrobiaceae bacterium | reverse complement strand
GGCGAGCCCGTCTCCGAAGATCAACCAGGCCCCACTAGTCGAACCACCACGCGGAACCCTCGCACCGCTTGGCAGCGCACCCGATTGGAAAAAGCTGGAAGCCTACCAGCACACGATCCGTCGTCAGGACTTCGAGTCCCTGATCACGGAAATCTTCACCACCGGCGACGCCTGGAGGTCCTTCATCACCCTGACCGATGAAGAAGCCCTGATCACCACCGATCCCGGCCAGCCCGACCCGGTTTTCCGCCTGGCATTCGCCCAGCCGGGAAAGCAGGCCACGCCACCACGCCACTGGACACCCGGGGACAAACTCCCCGCCGCCCCAGAGGACAAACCCCTTTCCAGCCTAAAGATCGCCATCGACCCCGGCCACATCGGCGGAGCCTGGGCCCAAATGGAGGGACGCTGGTTCTCGGTCGATGGCGGCCCGCCGGTTTGCGAAGGCGACCTGACCCTGAAAGTCGCCCAGCTTCTGAAGCCCAGGCTCGAGAGCCTCGGGGCCAGCGTTTCACTGGTTCGCAGCACCAACGAACCCCTGACGCCACTCCGGCCCGCCGACCTTCTCTCCGAGGCCCCCTCCGATGGCGACCCTAGGAAACAAGCCGAGCGCCTCTTCTACCGCACCGCCGAAATCCGCGCCCGCGCCGAACTCGTCAACCTCACCCTCAAGCCCGACCTCGTGCTTTGCCTCCATTTCAATGCGGAACCCTGGGGCAACGCCAGCGCCCCCACCCTCGTCGAACGCTCCCACTTTCATCTCCTCCTCAACGGCGGCTACACCGACGAGGAGGTCGCCCTCGAAGACCAGCGTTTCGAACTCCTCCGCAAGCTCCTCCAGCGCACCCACGAGGAGGAAACCCGCATCGGCATCGACGTCGCGGCCGCTTTTTACTCCGCCACCGGGCTGCCGCCCTACGGATACAAACCCGAAGCCCGAAACGCCCGCAAGGTGGCGGGAAATCCATTTCTCTGGGCCCGCAACCTCCTCGCCAACCGGCTCTACGATTGCCCGGTGATCTTCCTCGAGCCCTACGTGATGAACTCCAGGACCGACTACGCCCGGATTCAGGCCGGGGACTTCGACGGCCTCAGGGAGATCGAAGGCCGCCCCAGACCCTCCATCTTGCGGGAATACGCCGACGCACTCGCCACCGGACTGGCCAACCATTACCGAAAAATCCGCCCGCGACGGTGAACTGAGGAAATCAATTTCATTCGTTTGCCGATAGATTCAATCGTCCCACAAAGTTAAACCCTCCCCACATGAGCCGATTCCTATTGCCCCTGCTCGCCTCTCTTCCCCTCGCCGCCTCCGCCCAGGATGGTGGCCAGCTTTTCGCCACCTACTGTGCCGCCTGCCATGGCGCGAATGGCGAAGGCGCGATGAACGGTCAGTTCCCTCCCCTCTCCGGCTCACCATGGCCGCTCGGAAATCCGGACCGCGCCATCAAGATCGTCCTCCACGGCCTCCAAGGCCCGGTCGAGGTCAACGGCCGGACCTGGAACCTCGAAATGCCACCCCAGGGAGCCGCCCTCCCCGACGAGCACATCGCCGCCATCCTGACCTACGTCCGCAGTTCCTGGGGAAACAAGGCCGACGCCGTCACCCCAGATCGCGTCAAGTCCATCCGCGCCGCCCTCGCCAATCGCTCGGAATCCTGGAAAGCCCCGGAAATCCTCAAGCTCCACCCGCTTGAAGTCACCCCGCCACTTTCCGACCTGATCTCCTACGTTTACGACGGCACCTGGAAGAACCCACCGGATTTCACCACCCTCAAGCCAGTCGCCACCGAAGAGGAACACAAAGGGCTGATCTCCCTCAAGAAGGTCGGGAAAAAGGACCACTTCGGCGTTGTGTGGGAAGGTGGGCTCAGCCTCCCAGCCGATGGCGATTACGAGTTTCTCTTCGATGCCGACGACGGCGGACGCCTGATCCTCGACGGAAAAACCCTCGCCGAAGTCAAGGGCATCGGCCCGATCGACTCACGGGCCGTCCAGGTCAGCGAGAAATCCACCAAAGGCCCACACAAGCTCCGCGTCGAGTATTACGAGTTCGAAGGCCAGGAGGAAATCCGCGTGGCCTGGCGCAAGAATGGAGCCCCCGGCTGGACCTGGCTCTCCGATGCCAAATCCGGAGGCTCCGCCAAAAAATGGCCGGACATCCCGATCGAAGCCACCGCCGGCCGCACCGCCATCTATCGCAACTTCATCAAAGGCACCACCGCCCGCGGCATCGGCTTCGGCTTTCCCGGCGGCGTCAACCTCGCCTGGAGCGCCGACCACTTGCAGCCGGAACTCATCTGGACCGGCAAGTTCATGGACGGCGGCCACCACTGGACCGATCGCGGTCAGGGAGCCGAGCCCCCAGCCGGTGAAAACGTCGTCGCGCTTTCCTCCACGGAAACGATGCCCAAGGACGCCAGGTTCAAGGGCTACAAGCTCGACCCCAAAGGCAACCCCACCTTCTCCATGACCATCGGCAGCCAACGCCTGCTTGACTCCTGGAAACCCGGCACCCTCCAGGGCAAGCCCGCCCTCGTCCGCACCCTGACCCTCGTCGGCCAGGGAAATCCCCTGAGTCTGACCCTCTCCGACAAGGCCCCCGTCGCCCTCGTCAGCGGCTCCGACTACACCCTCGGGTCCACCACCCTGCTTCATCTCGACGCAGGAAAGATCGAAACCCAGGGCAGCTCCGCCATCCTCAAGCTCACACCGGGTCAACCCGTCACCGTCACCTACGGCTGGAAGTAACCCTCCCCGAACTGCGGACTTCGTTCCTCCCAAATCTCGACCCTTTTCCCAAATGGCCCTCTTCACCTCTTCCCTTCGACGTTCGATGTTCAACGTTGGATGTTCGATGTTCCTCCTAGCCGGCCCTGCACTCGCCGGCCAGGAGGACTACTACCTCCGCCAACAAATCCCCACGCCTCCCGGCGAAATCCTCGAACTCGGCTCCATCGCCCTCCTCCCCGACAAGCAGATCGCCGTCGCCTCCCGTCGCGGCGACATCTGGATCTGCAAGGGGGCCTACGAGGACGACCTCTCCAAGGTCACCTGGAAAAAATTCGCCTCCGGACTCCACGAACCCTTTGGCATGTTCTGGAAGGACGGATCCATTTTCCTCACCCAGCGCCCGGAAGTGTCACGCCTCACCGACGACGATCGTGACGGCGTCGCCGACACCTACGAAACGGTCTGCGATCAATGGGGCATCAATGGCGACTACCACGAATACGCCTTCGGCACCCCGCCGGACAAGGACGGCAACATCTGGGTCGTCCTCTGCCTCACCGGTTCCGGCGGCGCCGCCTCCGACTGGCGCGGCTGGTGCATGCGCGTCACGCCGAAGGGGGAAATGATCCCCACCTGCTCCGGCATCCGCTCCCCAGGAGGAATCGGCTTCAATGCCGAAGGCGATGCCTTCTACACCGACAACCAGGGCCTCTGGAATGGCTCGTCCTCCCTCAAATGGCTCAAGCCCGGATCCTTCCAGGGAAATCCCACCGGCAACAAGTATCACACCCTCGCCAACCTCCCGGCCCCACCCCAGCCGACCGACCCCTCCCGCATGATGGTTGAGCGGAAGAAATTCCCCGACCTCATGCCACCCGCCGTCATCCTGCCTCACGGAAAAGTCGGCAACTCGCCAAGCGGCATGGCCTGCGACACCACCGGCGGCAAGTTCGGCCCTTGGGCCAAACAGATGTACGTCGCCGAGCAAACCGCCTCCCAGGTCCAGCGCATCAACCTCGAAAAGGTCAACGGCCTCTACCAGGGCGCGGTCTTCCATTTCCTCGAAGGCTTCGAGGCCGGTCTCGTCCCCATCCGCCAGGCCGAGGACGGCACCCTCTTCGTCGGCGGCACCAACCGCGGCTGGGCCTCGAAGGGTTCCCAGCCCTTCACCTTCGAGCGCGTTCGCTGGACTGGCAAGACGCCCTTTGAAATCCTCACCATGACCGCCACCGCCGACGGCTTCGAACTCACCTTCACCGGCCCCGTCGACCCCGCCGCTGCCGGCAACCCGGCCTCCTACGGCATGGCCGCCTGGACCTACATCTATCAGTCGAAATACGGCAGCCCCGAGGTCGATCAGGCGACGCCGAAAATCACCGCCGCCACGGTTTCCGCCGACAAGACCAAGGTCCGACTCAAGGTCGACGGTCGCGTCCAGGGCCACGTCCACCACCTCAGCGCCAAGGGCGTCAAATCCGCCACCGGCACCGACCTCTGGCACCCCGAAGGCTGGTACACGC
>JAIXVN010000165.1 GCA_027483005.1 Verrucomicrobiaceae bacterium | reverse complement strand
GAGGATGATCTTGAACGCTGCGGTGACCTGCTCCTTCGAGTCACCGCCCCCGACGTCAAGGAAGTTGGCCGGATCACCACCGTAGTGCTTGATGATGTCCATGGTGGCCATGGCGAGGCCGGCTCCGTTGACGAGGCAGGCGATGTTGCCATCGAGGCCGATGTAGTTGAGGCCGAACTCGGAGGCAGCGACCTCGCGCGGATCCTCTTCCGAGGTGTCGCGCATGGCGACGATGTCCGGGTGGCGGTAAAGGGCGTTGTCGTCGAAGCCGAACTTGGCGTCGAGGGCCAGCACGCGACCGTCGGGCGTGGTGACCAGCGGGTTGATCTCCAGCATCGAGCAATCGCAGGAGATGAAGAGCTTGTAGAGGTTGCCGAGAAGCTTGGCGAACTGCTTGGCGTTGTCGCCCGTAAGTCCGAGGGCGGCGGTCAATTTCCGGACCTCGTAGGCCTGGAGGCCGAGGAGCGGATGGACGAACTGGCGGATGATCTTTTCCGGAGTGTTGTGGGCCACGTCCTCGATGCTCATGCCGCCTTCGGTGGAGGCGACGATGACCGGGCGGGAGGTGCCGCGGTCCATGAGGATGGCGAGGTAGTACTCGTGGGTGATGTCGACCGCTTCGGCGACCATGACCTTGCTGACCAGCTTGCCGGCTTCACCGGTCTGGATGGTCACAAGGGTCTCGTTGAGCATTTTTCCTGCGAACTCGGCGGCCTGCTCGGGCGACTCGATGAGGTGGACGCCGCCTTGGAAGCCGTTCTTGAAGTGGCCCTTGCCGCGACCGCCGGCGTGGACCTGGGCCTTGATGACGAGCTTGGCTCCCGCGAATTCACGGGCCGCTGCGGCCGCTTCCTCCGGGGTTGAAGCCACCTTTCCTTTCGGACTTGGGACTTGGAATCGGTCAAAAAGCTCTTTCGCCTGGTATTCGTGAATGTTCATGGGATCGCGTGGACGGGCGGACGCTAGGCAAGCGATTCGGATGGGTCAAGCGACCGTCTGGAGAGAATTGTTGGCATTTCTTTATCACCTGTCGCGAATGGAGAAATGAGAATGGGCAATTGATGTCAGGCGATGATAGCTTCCCTTCGACCCATGAAATTCCTCGTCCAGACGGCGCTGCCGCCATTGTGCCTGCTCCTTTCAAGCTGCGCCACCCTCACCCGGGGCAAGCCGGTGCCCCTCGCGATCAGCAGCAATCCGACCGGAGCGCAAGTCGTGGTGACCAATCCTGCCGGGAAAGTGATGCACGAGGCCAAAACCCCGACCAGCGTCATCCTCCCCGCCTCCGCCGGACCCTACAAGGCCGCCAGTTACAATCTGGCCTTTTCCAAGAAGGGCTATGCCCCGAAGACGATGGTCCTGAAAGCCGGGGTGAATCCCTGGTATGCCGGAAACATTCCCATGCCCGGCGGCTCGGTCGGCCTGTTGATCATCGACCCCCTCACCGGAGCGATGTGGAAACTCGACGACAAGATCTGCGGCCAACTCAAGCGCTGATCATTCCTCGATCCGGCTGCGGATCTGACCGTCCTTGAGCTTGGTGACCATTTCCTCACCGGCTCGCAAATCGGCGACCGAGCGGACCAGTTTCCCCTTGGCATCGAGAGTGATGGAAAATCCGCGCTGAAAGGCCGACTCCGGCCCGAGGGTCCGCAGCAGCCCAGCAAGCCGTCGGACCTGTTGGTCTCGCCTTGCCACCTGCTCTTCCGAAAGCCGGGCCAGCTGGCGACTGAGCGATGAAACATGATCGAGCCTGCGTTCCAGCACCTTTGCCGGATGCTGGGCCTTGTGGGCCACGGCGGCTCGGGCAAATTTCGAGGCCGCCTCATCAAGCCCGGAGCGGACCGCCTGGAGCAATCGCGAGCGCAGGCCATCCAACTGCATCGACGGCTCGCGCAGCAGCCGCTCGCCTCCGCGCTGGAGCGCCCCTCGTTTCAAGACCTCCACGGAACGCCGCGCCGCCGTCAGCCGCTCGACCACCTGCCGCGCCATCCGCCGCCGAACCTGCGCGAGACGGGAAATCAACTCCTCGCCATCCGGCACCGCCAGCTCGGCAGCGGCGCTCGGCGTCGGAGCCCGCAGATCCGCCACGAAGTCCGCGATGGTGAAATCAATCTCATGGCCGACTGCGGAAATGATCGGGATCGGGCAGGCCGCGATCGCCCGCGCGACCACCTCCTCGTTGAAACTCCAAAGATCCTCGATCGAGCCACCACCGCGTCCGACGATCATCACGTCGCAGCGCGGGTAGCCGAAGCGCTCTGGATTTCCGAGCTTCTCGATGGCCTTCGCGATCTCGAATTCCGCGCCTTTGCCCTGGACTCTAACAGGCAGCAACACCGGCTGCACCCAGGGCGCGCGACGCCCGAGGACATTCAGGATGTCGCGGATCGCGGCGCCGGTGTCGGAGGTGATGATGCCCACCACGCGTGGAAACTTCGGGATCGGCTTTTTGCGATCGGCATAGAACAGGCCCTCCGCGTGGAGTTTCCGCTTCAGCGCTTCGAAACGCGCCTGGAGATCGCCCTGTCCGGCCCGCTCCGCCTTTTGAATGATGATCTGAAGCTGGCCGCGGGCTTCATAAATGCTGACTTCGGCGAAGACCCGGACCAGCGCCCCGTCCTCCAATGCCTCGTGGCCCTGACGTTTCCTCGCCCCGAACATCGCGCACTGGATCTGCGCGCCGTCGTCCTTCAATGAGAAATACCAGTGGCCGCTCGCCTGTTTCTTCAGGTTGGAAACTTCGCCCTCGATCCAAAGTTCGCCGACCTCGATCTCGACGACGTTCTTGATCCGCCGGCAAAGCTGCGTCACCGAAAGGGCTTTCGGTGCTGCGGGCTTGGGCTTGGCGAAGAGGTCGTCCACGAACCCAGCATGGAAAGCTCCGCTCGAAATGCAAAGCCGGATGACGAAACTGTCGCTTGCCCGTCATGAGCGCAGCGGGTAAGCCACTGCCGTGCAGGATGTGCACCTTGAACTGTGGGGCCGCTTGTCGGCCTTCGAGCTGGATCGGCAGGACGCCGGATTCCCGTTCACCAGTCGCCTCGCACGCGAACAGGGCTGGACCCACGCGGAGGCCGCACGGGCGATTCTTGAATACAAGCGCTTCCTTTTCCT
>JAIXVN010000610.1 GCA_027483005.1 Verrucomicrobiaceae bacterium | reverse complement strand
CACCGGCACCTTCGCCGTCGGCAACGGTTCGACGAACGGCAGCGGGTCGGTTCCCTATACCGCCATCCTCGGTACGAACAGCACCCTGAGCGCCACCAAGGTCAGCGTCGGTGGCGGCTTCGGCAACACGACCAATGCCTCCGCCTACACCCTGCGCCTCGGCAGTGGGACCAACAGCATCAACACCACCGACCTCTACGTCGGAGTTTACAACAACCAGGGCCGCGGCAACATCAACACCACGCTCAACTTCAACACCACCACCGGAACGCTCACCCTCCGTGGCCTGGCCGGCGGCAGCACCCGCGCCAATGTCCACATCGGCGAAAACCAGGGAGGCAGCACCGGCACCGCCAGCGGTGGCAAGCTCGATCTCGGCGGCTCGGCCAGCACAGGCCTGTCCGGGGGAAATGCCGATCTGTTGATCAACAATTTGATCATTTCGCGGCGCACCGCCGGTTCCAATGACACCTCGAGCATGACCTTCCGCAGCGGAGTCCTCGACGTGAACACACTGACGATGGGCAACAGCACCGGCAACAACAGCGCCACCAGCACACTCGCGCTCAACGGTGGATCGGTGATTTTCAATACGGCCGTCACTCTCGGTTTGGCCTCCAGCACCGGCACCGGCAACGCCACCATGAACATCGCCGGAGCCACGGTCACCTCCACCCCGGGCCTCGTGATGGGCAACCGCACGAACGGGACGGTCAATTCCACGGTCATCCTCAGCGCCGGTTCCCTCACCCTCGGCGGTGCCATCACCACCGCCGGCGACACCAACACCTACACCACCCTCACCCTGAGTGGCGGCACGCTCGACCTCGGCGGCAACAGCATCGGCACCGCATTGGCCGCCATCGACACCTTCACGATCAACCCCGCCACCGCCGCCGAGTTGAAGAACGTCGGCTCCATCAACGGCACGGCGGGCATCACCAAGACCGGCGCGGGTGTTCTAACACTGAATGCCAACAGCTACTCCGGCCCGACCACCATCAACGCAGGCACCGTGCTGATCGATGGCGCGGACGACCTTGGCGATGGCTCTGCCACCAATACGATTTCCCTCAACGCCAGCACCCTGCGCTCGTCCTCGGGCACCTACAGCCTTGGGACCAATCGAACCCTCGATCTGACCAACACGAACACGATCGCCAACGACTCGGGTGCCCTCACGGTCAATGGAATCATCACCGGCGCAGGCGCGCTGACGATTGGATCGTCCACCGTCGGTGCCGATGTGACCCTGACCGGTGACAACACCTTTACCGGCAGCGTCGCTTTCGGCGGAACCAACGTACAACCCCAGGGCAAACTGACCCTCACCCACTCCGGGGCCCTCGGCGTCGCGCCCAAGACGGTCACCGCCACCAGCAGCACCGGAGCGACCGGCGGGATCCACTTGCAGAACAACATCACGCTCGCCGCCAATATCTCCCTCACCACCAGCGGATTCGCCATCTACAACGACTCCGGCAACAACACCGTCGATGGAAATGTCACGATGGCCGCCGGAAACGGAAACACCGTCATCACCTCCAACAGCGGGCTGCTCACCCTGAACGGCGACTTCACCGCTAACACCACGATCCGGAACCTGCTGCTTCTCGGGAACGGGGATGGAATCCTCAACGGGGATGTTTCCAATGGAGCCACGGCGGCCCTTGAAATCCGCAAGAGCAGCGGCACCGGCACGTGGACGCTGACCGGCACCAACACCAACACCGGGCCCACCACGGTCGCGGCCGGCAAACTGGTCGTCAGCGGATCACTCGGGGCATCGAATGTCACCGTGCAGAACAACGCGACGCTCGGTGGCAATGGCAATCTCGGCGGCAATCTGACCATCGAATCCGGCGGTCGCCACGCCCTCGCCGTCGCCGCGACCTCAGGCACCCAAGTGACCCGCGCCATCGCCGGCAGCTTGACCCTCACGCCTGGACACATCCTCGACCTCAGCGCCGCCACCACTCCCGCGCCCGGCACCTACATCCTCGCCACGGCGGCGGGCGGAATCACCGGCACCCTCGGCACCGTGAATCTAACAGGCCTGACCGGCAGCGTCGCCATCAACGGCAACAACCTCGAATTGACCGTCGCCGGCCCCTCCGGTTTCACCTCATGGATCGGTGGCTTCGGACTCGCCCTCGCCGATCGGGATCCTGCCGACGATCCCGACAACGACGGCCTGTCCAACCTGCTGGAATTCGTGCTGAATGGCACCCCGTCGGTTTCCGATGCGTCGATTCTGCCGGATCTCGCCGTCACCGCCACCGACTTCGAGTTCACCTACCAGCGCCGCGATGACTCGGTGTCTCCGGAAACCACCCAGACCTTCCAGTGGGGAAGCACCCTGGCCTCATGGCCGGGAAGTGTGGTCGTGACCGCTGGTGGAGGCTCCTTCCCACCCGCGACGATCACCATCAGCCCCGGCACGCCGGACGATGGCGTCACAGACACCGTGAAAGTCAGCATTCCGAAATCCGAAGCCGTCGGAGGCAAACTGTTCGGCCGCATCCTCGTCAACCGGCCCTGATTCCGCGTGGTGCTTTTGATCTAACAGGACCCTCACCCGTCCTCGCGGCCCTTCCAATCATGAAACGAAATCCTTCCAACGAGTTCACCCGTCGTCGGGTTTTGACCCGCCTCGCATGGGTTGCCGCATGGACCGTTGGGGCGTCCCCGGCGATCAACGCGGCTCCCATCATCTGGGATCCGGCGACGACAATTTCCGCGGATACGGACGTCATGACGGCGGGCGGTTTGGTTTATGCCTACAATGCCTCGAACACCAATCAAACGGTGAACGGGGTGACCTTCACCGGCGTGAGCAGCCAGACTGCATGGGGAACGGGCGTCAGTCTCAACCTGGTCAGCGGCGGCGGAAACACCATCACGTTGGACGAAAACAGAACCAACGTCTCGGGCAGTGTGGGGCAGTTCAGCACCGGCGTGCTTCCCGCTAATGCGGCCAACCAGGCGTTGTTGTTCCGCCGCAGGGGGGCGGGGACTGCTTCCGGATTGCTGGAGAATGAAGGAAACCAGAAGCTGATCGAAACGGTATCCGCATGGAAGAAGGAACGTGCCTGATCCTCCGGGTTCTCCACTCCACCCGTCATGCCGCAGTCCCGGTTCTTCTTTCCGACCCTCCTTCCCACTGCGATCGCGTTGTTCACGGCTTCGTCGTCTTCTGCCGCAACGGAGACCTGGGAAGGCGGAGCTGCGGCAGCGAACTGGTCGGATGCCGCCAACCGGAACGCCGATGGCACCCCGACCTCGTCGCATGCCGCCCTGCTCGACAACAGCTTCGTCAATCCGCTCCTCCAGATCAACGCGCAGTCCGGCGCGATCCGTGGCACATTCCTCAACTACGCCGGAGCCACTCCGCTGGTGTCCAACCTCTATGGAGCTAGCATCAACGCCGCGAACACCGGGCCGCTTCTCCGGATCACCACGAACGCACCCACTTCTCTAACAGCCAACAAGATCAACTTCCAAGTCCGCCTCGAACACTACAACGCCGCCAACGCAAACGACCTCAACCTCGTCAGCCCCGGCACCGCCGTGCAGAATGTCTGGCACCACGCCGCCGTCGCTTCCGAGAAGACCGCCGAACTCGCCGATCCTCTTGTCAGCGGACCTGATGCCGACAAGGACCGCGACGGCATCGTCAACCTGCTGGAGTGTGCCATGGCCACCAACCCCGGCCTTCCTGACAGCATTCCAGCCTCCGCCGAAAGGAACGGACCGACCTTCGAGTTCAACTACACCCGCAACAATGCCGCCACCGATCTGGTCTTCACAGTGAAGTGGAGCGATGGCATGAAGCCAGGCAGTTG
>JAIXVN010000440.1 GCA_027483005.1 Verrucomicrobiaceae bacterium | reverse complement strand
GCCGAGTTGTGGCTGTATTACAATTTCTGGAAGGAGCTGAAAACGGGCAGTTCCTCGACCTACACGACCGGTGGCAGCATCGGGCGCAGCACCCCTTTTCTCCAGGTTGAGTCGAACAAGGCGGATGTGCTGAATGATCCCGAATACCTCTACAAACAGCCCTCGATCATCTCCTACCAGACGATCCTCTCCTTTTACTCAAGGCAACTTTCGCCCACATCTCCAATCACTCGTCTGGCGGTGGTCGTCGATCCGATCGTGACGATGTGGAATCCCCTCGACGTTCCGGTGGTGGTCACCCCCGCCTACAACTCGATCAAGTTCTGGCAGCTCCCCTACGACGTCACCATCAAGCGCCCGTCCGGGAACACCACCGTCAGCCTGCGGACCATCCTGGGTGCGGGGAACTGGCACTACATGACATTGATCGCGGGAAAAACCCAGCCGATTGTCATGAAACCCGGCGAAGTCCTGATGGTATCTCAGGGACCCAACACGCCAGTCGGCACCTACAACCCCACCCTCAACTTCATCAATGCCCAGGCTGGTTGGAATTTCGGGGGCGGAATCTCCATTGATATCAAGACCACGGCTGGTGCCTTCATCGAATCCGCCACCAACGAGACCTTCACTTACGAGGTCACGCCGAACGCCGTCACCTCCAGTGGCAGCCAGGAGTGGTCGCTCACGGAAAATGATCTCTACTGGGGCGAAGATCGCGACACGCGCGGCGAGTCCCTCGGAGTGGGCGGCGTCACCATCGACTGGCTCAATGGCAAGCCTTCCGAGCGGATCAAGGCGATTGCCTATCCTGACTTCTTCGGAAAGATCAAGCCGAGCGACACGCGTCCACTGACCTTCCAGCAGGTGCAAGGCCGCAAGGAGCCCTTCATGCTCTTCTCCTACGCCGTGAAGACCGAGACCGGCTCTGATCGACCGGGCCGCTTCCTTTCCCGCTTCAATCCCAAGTCGCTTTTCACGGATTTCCAAACCCTCTCGCCGGATGAGCTCGAAACCATGCCCTTCGAGGTCCGCGTCGAGCCCCTGAGCAACGTGAAAAAGTTCCCGGTCAGCATCACCGGCCAGAGCTACTTCGGTGGCGGCACCACGGCCCAGACGGGAAACAGCATCGTCACCACCCATTCGATTCCGCGCGAGCCCCTCAACTCCCTTGCCGCGTTCCAATACTCCTTCGCGAACGGCTTCACCACCGTCGCGGCGAGCGCAGGATACGGGCTCCTGGAGACCCGCTCCCAGATGCTGCCGCAGGTCAGTCATGCGATCGGAAACTCCATGGCCTGCTCGGTGATCCCGGCTGACAAGACCTCCTCGACACTCGGTGGGCCCCGCACGCTGGCGGATCATTCCTACCTGGCCAACCAAGCGCTGTGGGATTCCTGGTTCCTTTCCAGCATCGCACCCCAGACCGCGACGACCTTCACCACCAAGCGGACCCAATCGACCGTCGCGCTCGATTTCCTCAAGCGGACCAAGCCTCTCCCTAACAGCCGCTACATTCCGGTGCTGCGCGGCCTCACGCCGGAAGCCGTGGTCGCCAAGTTCTTCTCCGGCTCCGTCCCCAAGACCGACGCCCACACCCTGACCGCCACCCATCTCGCCGTGGACGGGATGTTCAACGTGAACTCGACCTCGGTGGAGGCCTGGAAATCCCTCCTCGCCGGGCTCCGGGACAGGTCCGTGGCGACTCGTGGCGCGACCGGCACCGAGACCGTCACTCCGGGAGCAGGCACGCCGGTCTCATCCCTTTTCGCTCCTGACAACCAGATCGCACAAGGCGCGGCTCTGAATGATGTCGTCAACAGCGCCCAGTGGGTGGGTCGGCGCGTGTTGAGCGATGATGAAATCTCAGCCCTCGCCCAGGCGATCGTGAAAGAGGTTCGCAAGCGTGGACCCTTCCTCAGTCTCGCGGATTTCGTGAACCGCCGTCCCGGCTCCGACAAGACCCTCGCCCGCGCGGGCGCCATCCAGAGCGCGCTCGATTCCAGAGAGGTCCCGATCAATTCCGCTTACAACACCGGATCACGCGCCACCGCCGCCACCGGCCCCGGTCGCGGCTTCGCCTTTCCCGAAGCCGAGGAGGGTCCCTCCGCCTACGGCATTCCGGGCGTGGTCAAGCAGGCGGACATCCTCACCCCCATCGCCCCCTACCTTTCCGCGCGCTCCGACACCTTCGTCATCCGCGCTTATGGCGACAGCATCGATCCGAGCGGCAAGATCCTCGCCCGCGCCTGGTGCGAGGCCGAGGTCCAGCGCGAGGCCAGCTTCGTGGATGCCTCGGATGCGCCTGAAAGAGCGATCACCTCGGTCAATTCGATCAACAGGACATTCGGGCGTCGTTATCAGATGGCATCCTTCCGCTGGTTGAGTCCTGATGAGGTCTGAGTTCGAAATTTCCCACCGATGATCCGATTGCTTTTCACCTCGCTGCTTCTGATTTCAGGTCTCCACGCGCAGACCCAGGTCCCGAAGGATCTGCAAGTCCGCTTCCTTGCCGAGCGCAGCCCGCAGCAGATCGGTCAGGTCGTGATGGCGGTCGGGGAAAACCGTTCCACTCCCTTCGACCTTCCTTCGAATTACCTTTCGACACCGCTCACTCCCACGGCCAGGACCTTCAACCTGCGGGCCGTGACTCCGGACGTCTCCCTGGCCTCGATCACGCTGCCGGAGGATGGAAAGTCCTTCATCGTTCTTCTCATTCCGGCCAAGGAAGGTGGCTTCAAGCCGATCGTCATCCGCTCGGATGATCCGGCGTTCAAGTCAGGTGATGTGTATTTCTACAATCATTCCCCAAAGGTGATCCTCGGCTACGTGGGCACAGCGAAATTCTCGCTCGAGGCAGGCAAGGGCATGGTGCTGCGACCCACCGGCGCCAGGGCGGAGAATTTCTACGATGTCGGCTTCGGGGTCCGTGAGGAACAGGGCGACCGCACCCTCAGCCAGACCCGCTGGCCGGTGGACGACAAGGTCCGCTCCTATGTATTCTTCTTTGTCAATCCATCCACCAGCCTCCTCGATTTCCGGGCAGTGGATGAATTCATCCCCCCGCCGGCCAAGCCTTGAGTCGGTCGCGTTGAAGCGGAAAGTTCACGGAACCGACCGTTGATTCTTGCAGGATCGCCAATTTCTCTTGCGAAACGCCCATTGTGACCAACGGCGGGCGGGATCATCCTCGCAGTTGATCGAGTGAATCATCAACTGCCATGAAGTCTTCCCGAAATCTCCTTGCCTTCCTTCTTCTTGTCGCCTCCGCCTCTGCTGCCTCCATCACCTGGGACCAGCCGAATGCCAACAACAATTGGAACACCACCGATGCCAACTGGGCTGGCGCAGCGACCTTCGTCAACGGCGACAGCGTGACCTTCAACTCCGCCACCGGTGAAACCGTTCTGGTCGATGCTGCCGGTGTGTCCCCCGCATCCACCACCGTCTCTTCAGCGGGCAGCTGGACCTTCGCCAACGGATCGATCGGCGGAACCCTGGATAAGTCCGGAGCGGGCACGCTGACACTCAGTGCGGCCAACAGTTTCACTTCGGTGAACGTCGCTGGTGGCAACCTGGCGCTCGGAAACGCCGGTGCGCTTGGAGCCAACACCGTCACTTTCGGGACCGGGACTTCCACCGGCACGGCGGCCACCGCCATGCTGGTGACCACCGCGCTGACGACGAGTTCCACCATTTCCAATGCGATCACGCTGCCTTCCGATACCACAAACTCCAATCGCGGGCTCTACATGTATGGCACCGGTAACGGCACGAACACGCTGGAACTCGCCGGGAAAATCAGCGGAGGAACCTCGTTTACCACGCTTTATCTGAACAACAACCAATCCGGTGCGTTCAACCCCCAATTCATCCTCTCGAACACGGCCAACGACTTCCGCGCGAACATCCTGATCAACCGCGGGGGCTTGCGCATCGCGTCGGATTCCGCACTCGGAAATGCCGCGAACACCGTGACCTTCAATTCCAACGTGGGAGCGGATCTCACGTTCAACAGCGCGATGACTTACACGCGCGGCACCACCCTTTCCACCGGCACGGATTTCAACACCAACGCCAACGCCGTCACCGCCAGCGGCGTGATCGGTGGAACCGCCGGCCTTACCAAGATCGGAACCGGCTCGCTCACGCTGACAAACGCCAACACCTACAACGGCACCACCATTTCCAACGGTCCGAACAGCAACACCACGGGTGCCATCGTCCTTGGAAACAACGCCGCTCTCGGCAGCGGAGCGGTGACCCTCAACAACACGGCAGCCATCACCGCATTGTTCAACGGGGCAACAAGCCGCACGATCGCCAACAACATCGCTCTTTCCAGCACAGCCGGCCTCACCACCAACCTGCTCGCAGGAAACGCAACAGCCTTCGAATTGTCCGGAGTGGTTTCCGGTGGGACCGCCACTTCCACCTTGTTCATCAATACCAACCAGGGTGGGGGCAGCACGGGTTATGTGAAGCTTGGAAACATCGCCAACACCTTCTTCGGAAAGATCCAACTCAACCGCGGTGGTCTCGCCATCGCCGCTGATGGCTCCCTTGGAAATGCTGCCAACTCAGTCATCATCGATATTGGAACCACCAGCCAGATCGGCCTCCGCTTCGATGCCGCGATGACCAGTGCGCGGGGCATTCAGCTCAATGCCGGCAAGCAGGTGCTCGATACGGTCGCGAATGATGTCACCTTGTCAGGAGCCGTTTCAGGCGCGGGCCAGCTCTTTAAGTCCGGCTCGGGCAAACTCACCCTCACCAACACCAACACCTACTCGGGAGGCACCGCCATCTCGACCGGCACGCTTCAGATCGGCGCAGGTGGAACCAGCGGCTCCCTTGGCTCCGGAACCACCGACAACAGCGGCTCGCTCATCCTGAACCGCAGCGATGCCCTCACCGTTTCCAACACCATCAGCGGCAGCGGATCCCTGACTCAGTCCGGCGGCGGAACGACCACCCTTTCCGGCTCCAACAGCTACACCGGCAGCACCACGGTCAATGCCGGCGTCCTCAACGTGACCGGCACTCTCTCCGCCAGCACCGCCCTCAACCTGGCGGGCGGCGAATTCAGGCTCGGAACCGCGCTGGATCCGATCGGCAGCCTGACCACCTCTTCCCTCACGCAATCAGGCGGCACCCTCGCCCTCGATGTCTCCGGTTCCCAGTCGGACCTCATGACCGTGGCCGGAAACTACACGCGAACCTCCGGAGGCATCACCGTCAACGTCGTGAGCGCCCCGACCGAGGGTGTTCCCTACACGATCGTCGCCTACACAGGCACCCTTTCGGCAAATCCCCCCGTCACCTTCACTGGTCTTTCCGGTTCCCGACTCACTGGCAATGTGGACTACGGCACAGGTAGTAACAGCGCCATCACCGTCACCTTCGTCGGAGTCCCGGCCAATCTCGTCTGGACCGGCGCCACCAACAACACCTGGGACGTCAACACCACCCAGAACTGGAAGAACGGAGTCAGCAGCGACACTTTCTTCAACCAGGACAACGTCACCTTCGACGACAGCCCCACCAGCGGAAACTTCAGCCCGGTCCTCGATTTCAACGCCCTCTGCGGCAGCGTGGTCTTCAACAACTCGTCGAACACCTACACCCTGAGCGGCACCGGCGGCATCACCGGTGCCACGCAGATCCAGATGACCGGCAGCGGCACCACCATCCTCGCCACCAACAACAGCAACAGCGGACAGGTCACCGTTTCCTCGGGAACCCTTCAGATCGGCAATGGTGGAACGGTGGGCTCGCTGGGCAGCGGTGATGTGATCGTGGATTCCAGCCTGGTGTTCAACCGCTCCGATGATTCGACCCTGGGCAACGCGGTGTTCGGCTCCGGCACCCTCACGAAGCAGGGAGCAGGCTCTCTGATCGTCACCGGAGCCCTCGGGCAGATCGGCGATCTCATCATCTCCGCCGGTTCGGTCAGCCTCGGCAACGGAGGCACCACCGGCAGCGTCACCAGCGCGAACATCGTGGACAATGCCAACCTCACGATCAACCGCTCCGGCAATCTCACCCTCAACAACGCCATCAGCGGCAGCGGCAGCCTTTCCAAGCTGGGTGCGGCCACCCTGACCCTCCCCAATGCCAACAGCTACACCGGCGGCACTTCGCTCGGCGGGGGAAACCTCAACCTCGGCAACACCGGAGCGCTCGGCACGGGTGCGATCACTGTAGGCACTGGTGCTTCGACCGGCACCACCGCCACCGCCATGCTCGTGACCACTTCGTTGACGACAAGTGCAGTCATTGCCAACGACATCAACCTGCCAAACGACACGGTCGCCAGCAACCGGGCCATCTACATGTCGGGTGTCGGAAACGGCACCAACACTGTCGAACTCAGCGGGAAAATCAGCGGTGGCTCGTCCCTGACCACCCTTTATCTGAACAACGACCAGTCGGGGGCCTTCAATCCTCAGGTCATCCTCTCGAACGCCGCCAACGACTTCACCGCAACCCTCAACATCAACCGCGGGGGACTGCGGATCTCATCGAATGAGGCACTCGGAAACGCGACGAACACGGTGGTATTCAATTCAAATGGAGGCGCGGACCTCAGCTTCCTGAGTGCCATGACCTACACCCATGCCACCACCCTGACGACGGCAACGGACTTCGACACCGGATCCAATGCCGTGACCGCCAGCGGAGTCATCAGTGGTATCGCGGGAATCACCAAGATCGGCTCTGGCACCCTGATCCTCAGCAACACCGACACCTACGCGGGGGCCACCACCGTCAATGCAGGCACCCTGCAGGTGAACGGCACGCTTTCTACTTCCGCTGCAGCCGTCACGGTATCAGCGACCGCTACCCTGAGTGGTGCCGGAACGATCAATCGTCCGG
>JAIXVN010000004.1 GCA_027483005.1 Verrucomicrobiaceae bacterium | reverse complement strand
GTCCGTCATTGAGAAACCGGGCGGCAACTGTGCCACCTTGCGGTCGGTGGCAGAAGAGGAGAAGTGGGTGCAGCTCATCGACTGCGGCCTCAACTGCTACTACCCGCATGAGGAAAGCCCCGAGATACTCTTTTCCGACCTCTGCCAGCATCCCATCGTCGCGGGGTTCGATGGATGCCAAGCGGGTGCCTGCGTGCACCTCGGCCTGATGTCCATGAACCCGCCCGAGATTGTGGACTGGATCGAGCGCTGCTTTCGGTCGATCTCAAAGCCGAAAGCCTGAGACTTCGGATGGAGGATCTAGGGTGGTGATGGCTGGCATCCTAAGAACGTGTCCCGCCTGTCTCAGCCGAATCGCACTCCCGACTGGGACAGTCGGGACACCTTTCCGCGGCTGAATCTCCGTCTTCCAATCCGCATTCCGAAATCCGCTATCTCCGATCCTTCCCCTCCAGAATCCCCTCGACGCCACGGGCCTTCGCGTCCACCTTCCAGCGTCCGAAGACACTTTTATGAAACTTCACTCCACTCCCATTGCCGCGCTCGTGGCCCTTTATTCGATCGGTTCCGCGTTCGCCGGTGGCGAAGGCTGGAGCATTGATTTCGAGGCCGCCAAGAAGCAGGCCGCCGCTGAAAAAAAGGACCTGCTGGTCGATTTCACCGGCTCCGACTGGCGCGGCTGGTGCATCAAGCTGAACGAAGAGGTCTTCCAGAAGGACGAGTTCAAGAAGGGAGTGAAGGACAAGTATGTGCTGGTGGAGCTGGATTTCCCGGAGGACGACTCGAAGCTTTCCGAGGCGACCAAGAAGCAGAACGGCGAACTCCAGGAGAAGCTCGGCATTGACGGCTTCCCGACGATCCTGCTCTGCGATGCCAGCGGCAAGCCCTACGCCAAGACCGGCTACCAGGAAGGCGGCCCTGAGAAGTATCTCACCCATCTGGAGACCTTGCAGAAGCACAAGGCCACACGCGACGAGGCCTTTGCCGGCGCGGCCAAGGCCGAGGGAGTTGAGAAGGCAAAGAAGCTCGTCGCCGCCCTCAAGGCCTTGGAGGCTCTGGAGATTCCCGAAGCCGCAATCACCAGCAGCTACGCCGAATTCGTGCCACAGATCAAGGCGGCCGATCCCAAGGATGAGACCGGATTCGTGAAGGAAATCGAGTCGAAGGAGAAACTCGTGAAGTTCCAGATGGAGCTGAACAAGTTTGGTGAGACCAAGGATTTCGAGGGGGCTCTCGCCTATGTGAACAAGGTCCTCAAGGAGGATGGGTTCGAAGGGGAGTCCAAGCAGCAGGTCACTGCCACCAAGGCCTTGATCTATTTGGAGATCAAGAAGTTCGACGAGGCGATCAAGGCGATCGACGAGGCGAAGGCGATTGATCCGGATAGTCAGATCGGCCAGCAGATGGATGGCTTCAAGGAGCGTCTCAAGCAGATGAAGGATTCCCCCGAGGAGGAGGAAGGCGGCGAGGAGCCAGAGGATGCGAAAGAAGCTCCCGCAGCGGAAGAGAAGGAGAAGTGAACGTTTCTGATCGTTGATTTCGAGCGCCGCCCAGGATCTCTCCGGCGCGGCGCTTTTCTTTGTGAACGGTCACCGAAGGACAAGGGTCTCGGTCCATGCCGGAGGGCCTTCCAATCGACGACCCCCAGCCGGATATTCGCCGGATGGTCGGGCTGGCGGGATTCGAACCCACGACCCCCTGCCCCCCAGGCAGGTGCGCTACCAGACTGCGCTACAGCCCGTCATTTCGGCGGGGGCGAAAGGCAAGCAGGGCAAATGCGGATTGGCAAGCCCTGAAAATCGTGCGATTGCCCCCTGCGACATGGAACGGATCAAAACAGCGATTGTCGGGGCGAGCGGCTACACGGGCATGGAACTGCTGCGCCTGCTCCTCGTGCACCCGCAGGTCGAGCTGGTGGCTGCCACGTCCCGTCAGGAGGCGGGCAAGCCGGTGCAGTCGATCTTTCCGCGCTTTCGTGGCGCACCCGGAGCGACCCTGAGCTTCATCGAGCCGGATCCGGATGCCATCGCCGCCACGGGAGCGAAGGTCGCCTTTCTCGCCCTGCCTCATGGCGTGGCGGCGGAGATTGCCCGCGCCCTCCTCGAACGCGGCCTGAAGGTGATCGATCTCAGCGCGGATTTCCGCCTGCGGGATGCCGCCGTCTATCAGGAGTTCTACGGCCACGAACACCCGGCCCCGGATCTGCTTTCCGAGGCCGTCTATGGACTTCCGGAAGTGCGGGCGGCGGCCATCATGGAGGCGCGCCTGATTGCCTCGCCCGGTTGCTACCCGACCAGCATCCTCCTGCCCTTGCTGCCGCTGCTGCGGGAAAAGCTGATCGGCCCCACCACGATCGTTGCCAATTCGATGAGCGGCGTCAGCGGTGCCGGACGAAAGGCCGATCTCAGCCTGCTGTTCTGTGAGTGCAACGAAAGCGTCCGCGCCTACGGACTGCCGAAGCACCGCCATCTTTCGGAAATCGAACAGGAGCTCTCGATCGCGGCCGGCTCTCCGGTGGTGATCACCTTCATCCCACACCTCATCCCGGTGAATGCCGGGATCCACACCACCACCACCGCGAAGCTCGCTCCCGGTCTCGACCCCGAGGCCGTGGGAAACGCCCTGGAAGCCGCCTACGTTTTCTGCCCCTTCGTGCGCCTCCTCGGTCGCGGCGGCTGCCCGGACACCAAGAACGTCACGCGGACCAACTTCATCGACATCGGCTGGCAGTACGACGCCCGCACCGGGCGCATTCTCCTGCTCAGCGCCGAGGACAACCTCGGAAAAGGCGCGGGTGCGCAAGCCGTGCAGAGTTTCAACCTGCTCTTCGGACTTTCCGAGACTGCCGGATTGCAAAACTTCTGAGCCTTCCCCAAGGTTCGCACGCTCTTTCCCCTACGACCATGGATTCCCAGTTCACCCGCATCAAAGGAGGCGTCGGCGCGCCGCAAGGTTTCGTCACCAGCGCCATTTCCTGCGGGATCAAGAATCCGGCTGTCGAGCGGCTCGACCTCGCCCTCATCGTTTCGGAAAAGCCCTGCTCCTCCGCCGGCACCTTCACGACCAACCGCGTCAAGGCCGCGCCGGTCCGCGTGAGTCAGGCCCACCTGCGCAAGGGCAACCTCCGCGCCATCGTCGCCAACTCCGGCAACGCCAACGCCTGCACCGGCGTCCAGGGCATCCGCGATGCCAACGCGATGTGCGATGCCGTGGCGAAACCGCTCAAACTCAAGCGCAGCGAGATCGGCGTTTGCTCCACCGGCGTGATCGGCCTGCCGATGCCGATGGTCCGCGTCGAGCCGAAGTTTCCCGAACTCCTCGAAAAGCTCGGCCCGAAGAATGGACCGGACGTCGCCGCTGCGATCATCACCAGCGACACCCATGCGAAGGAAATCGCCATCTCCTTCGACCTCGGTGAGCACCGCGTCCGCATCGGCGGCTGCGTGAAGGGCGCGGGCATGATTTCCCCGAGCATGGCCACCATGCTCTGCTTCATCACCACCGATGCCAACATCCCCACGGAGTCCCTGCGAAAGGGTGTGCTCGAGTGCGTGGAAAGCAGCTTCAACCGCATCACCATCGATGGCGACATGAGCACCAACGACACCGTGCTCGTCCTCGCCAACGGAGCCTCCGGCATGCCTTCCGCCCGCCGGAACAGCTCCGCCTGCAAGCAGTTCCGCGCGGCGCTTCAGTTCGTCATGCTCGAACTCGCCAAGGCCGTCGTGCGCGATGGCGAGCGCGTCACCAAATTCGTCACCGTCGACGTCGTCGGGGCCCGCACCTACCTCGATGCGAAAAAGGTCGCCGAAGCCGTCTGCAAGTCCGCCCTGGTGAAAGCCTCCTGGAACGGCGGCGATCCGAACTGGGGTCGCATCCTTCATGCCGTCGGCTACTCCCGCGCCCGGATCCGTGAGGAACTGGTGGACATCCACATCGCCGGAAAGGCCGCCTGTCTCGGTGGCCTTCAAGCCACCACCCCGATGGAAGAACTCCGCGCCCCCGTGGCCGAACCCGAGTTCACCATCACCATCGACCTCAACCAGGGCGATGCCGACTACACCATGTACTCCAGCGACCTCTCGCCCGAGTACATCGACTTCAACCGCTCCGAATACGCCTACTGGAAACAGGCGCGGAAAGACGGACTGGTTTGAGAAAGTTCCAAGTTCCAACTGCCAAGTTCCAAAACCAAAGTCCTCCTTGGAACTTGATCCTTGGCACTTGGAACTTCCAGCTCCGCTGGTACACGAGGACGGGATCGAACCGCCGACCAACCCGGTGTAAGCGGGCCGCTCTACCGCTGAGCTACTCGTGCTTTCGCGTGACGCCGGATGCTTCCCCGCCCGCCCGCTCCGATCAAGCTCTTCCTCTCCGTTTCGAATTTAGTGCTTAGAATTTAGTGCTTTCTAGCCCGCTGTTTTCCCCTCAACGCTTGCCCGTAACCCTAACCGGTGGTTTCTTCCCGCCCCTCATGCATCTCCGCTTCACCGATTCCGAACTCGCCACGCTGATTGAAATGATCAGCCTCGCGGCGAACGTGGCTTCGCTGAACCAGAAGCCGGGCTCCGAGGGGAAGGTCGCGGTGTTCGAGGACTTGGAAAACAAGCTGCTCGAGCGCGCGAGGCATTCGGGTTTCAGCAACATCATCGAGTTCGATGACGAGAAGCAGGCCTTCCGGGTCACGGCGGAGTTCGAGGCCACCGCCTTCTATCAGGAATGCTTCGAGGAGTTCCGCGAGGAAAGCTTTTGGGAGGAGCTGGTGATCCGCCTGGCCGATCGCGACCTGATTCGTTCGATTGGGCTTTCCGCTTGGGAAAAGATGACCGAGCCGGAGCGTCGGGCCCAGACCCAGGAACGGGAAAAGCATTACTGGGAGGAGTTCACCAAGAACGGCATCGAGCGCCTCGCCCTGATCCACCCTCCGGGGGAGGGGTGATCGTGGCGGCGCTTTCCAAGCGCCAAGCCTCCGATGGGAAAAGGCCAGGCGCTTGGAAAGCGCCGCCACGAACAAAAAAGGGCGGCCTCGCGGCCGCCCTTTGGGGAATCTGTTGGACTGAAGCTTACTTGCCCTCGGTCTCCGCGATCGTCAGCGGACGATAGCCACCGATCGACTTGAAGTAGAGCAGCAGCAGCAGGTAAATGACCGCCATGCCAACCGGAAGAATCGCGTCATAGAGCAGGGTCTTGCGGCTTCCGCCGATTTCGCCTTCAACCATGGCCTGCTGTTCGGGAGTGCGCTTGTCGGCTTCGACCTTCTTCGCCTCCTCGACTTTCTTGCCATCGAGGGCATTCACTTCGGCGAAGCTGAGCCACTTGCTGGGCTTCTCGGACTTGTTGGCCTCCAGCACGGCACCTTGACCATGCTCCTGCATGTGCTCGGCGGTGAAACGGTCCTTGGCGTAGCCAAGACCTGGGCCACCCAGCTGGCCGACAGAGAGCATGCCGATACCGCCCATGATGCTCATGGCAACGGCACCCGTGCGTGGGAAGCGGTCACCAACCACGGCCAACATGGTGGGCCAGAAGAAGGTCTTGCCGATGCTGTAGATGAACATCGCACCGAATGCGGCCGCTACGGCGGTGGCACCCGAAGCCAGGTAAAGGCCTGCGATTGCGAACAGGGCGCAGACGAACAGGATCGCGACCGGCGAGAGCTTGAGCTTGCTCTCAATCCAGTGCGAGCAGAAGCGCAGGGCGAACATCATCGCACAGGCGAAGATGAAGAGCAGCTTGCCAAGGCTTGGGGTCAGGATGGTGCCGTTGATGTTCTCGATCCACGAGTCCGTTCCCAGTTCGAGGGAGCCGAGAATCGCGTGGGCGATGAAGAGGGTGAAGAGCATCCAGTGGCCGATGGCGAACTTGGTGATCACGGCGACCCAAACAACGAATCCGGCTCCGACGGCCATGGAGATGTAGTCCCAAGTGGCGCTCTTGAAAAACTCGGAGTGGGTGAGGCCGGCGAGGATGTTGCCACCCAGCGCGTCACGCGTGAAAAGATACAGCAGGAAGCCGGCGACGCTGGCGCCAAGGATGCCCACGTCCTTCATCATTTCACCCAGGGAGAAGCCCTGCGAAGAGGCTTCGGATTTCGGGAAGCTTTGGCGGAAGAACATGAAGCCGTAGATGGCGGTCGGGACCAGATAGAGACCGAGCTGGGCCTTCCAGCTCCAGTGGTCGCCGACCAACAGGGTGATGATCGCACCGATGATCATCCCTGCCGGCCATGAGGCATGAAGGATGTTCAGGTAGTGGGTCCGGTTGTGAGGAAAGAGCGTGGCGACGAGAGGATTGGCCACCGCTTCAAGGGTGCCGTTGGCCAGTGAGAAGATGAAGGTTCCCGTGAACAGCAGGAGGAAGGCGGTCTCCTGGGGCATGCTACCCGAAGGCATCAGGGTCACGATGGCCGAGATCACATGCAGGAGGAAGGCGGTGATGATCAGCTTGCCGTAGCCGATCTTGTCCACGACGACTCCGCCGATGATGATCCCGAAGCAGAAGCCCGAGAAGCCTGCTCCACCGACCAGTCCCTTTTGAAGGTTGGTGAATCCGAACTCTTCGCCCCAAGCGGCACCGATGCCGTTTCGGATGGCGAAGCCGACACCGGCTGCGAGGATGGCCATGAAGCCGGCCCAGAGGAGCCGCTTGGCGTTTGGTATTTCGTTGGTGTTACTCATGGTATGGGATTTTGTTTGGGCTCGAGGTTCTCCGGTGATTAGCGGTTCTTGTCGGGGCTGGCAAGCTCCCTGAACTGCCAAAAAAAGCCCGGGTTCCTGATAGAAACCCGGGCCTGGGAGAGGGGGTGGTCTTACTTGGAGGACGAGACGAAGCTGGCCTGGGTGGCGCCCTTCTTGAGCTTCTTCTGCTTGATCCAGCTCATGGTGGAGCGGAGACGCTCACCGACCTTCTCGATCTGGTGCTCGGCCTCGGCCTTGCGGATGGCGTCGAACTTCTTGTAGCCGCCGGTGGTGGCTTCGGCGATCCACTCCTTGGCGAACTTGCCGGATTCGATTTCCTTGAGCTGCTTCTGCATCCGCTTCTTGACGGAGGCGTCGATGATCTTCGGTCCGACGGAAACGTCACCCCACTCGGCGGTTTCGGAGATCGAGAAACGCATGCCGGCGATGCCAGCCTCGTTCATGAGGTCAACGATGAGCTTCAGTTCGTGGAGGCACTCGAAGTAGGCCATCTCGGGCTGGTAGCCAGCCTCGACGAGGGTTTCGAAGCCGGCCTTGACGAGGGCGGAAGCGCCGCCGCAGAGGACGACCTGCTCACCGAAGAGGTCGGTGACGGTTTCCTCGCGGAAGTTGGTTTCGAACACACCGGCACGGGTGCAGCCGACGCCGCGGGCCCAGGCGAGGGCGATGTTCTTGGCCTTGCCGTCGGCATCGTTGTGCACGGCGATGAGGCCGGGAACGCCCTTGCCATCGACGAACTGCGAACGGACGGTGTGGCCCGGGCCTTTCGGGGCGACCATGATGACGTTGACGTCCTTCGGAGCCTCGATGGTCTTGAAGTGAACGGCGAAGCCGTGGGAGAAGAGGAGGGTCTTGCCCTTGGTGAGGCCCGGCGCGATGTCCTTGCTGTAAACTTCGGCGATCTTGGTGTCAGGGACGGCGACGAAGATGACGTCGGCGGCCTTGACAGCGGCGGCGGTGTCCATGACTTCGAAGCCGAGCTTCTTGGCGACTTCACGGGACTTCGACTTCGGGTAGAGGCCGATGATGACCTTCAGGCCACTGTCCTTGAGGTTCAGCGCGTGGGCATGGCCTTGTGAGCCAAAGCCGATCACGGCGAGGGTTTTCTTCTTCAGCGGAACCAAAGAGGCGTCCTTGTTGGTGTAGATCTTCGCGGCCATGGCGGGTCTCGAGGTAGATAGAGGTTGGGAAATCGCCGGGCCATCCTTGACGTCGGCGGGCCGACACGCTGCCCGGACGATTCCATGCGGTCAAGCCTGCGGTTTCAGGGGAAATGGCGTATTTTCAAGCGTGGTCCCGCTCGGGCGAAACGAGGTTGGCGGTTCAATCGCGTGTTTTGGCCTCGGACCGATCCAGGATGGGCCGCAGGCGGTCAGTTTCCGCGCGGTTTTCGAGCCAGCTCCAGAAGCGCTGAGCGGAGTTTCGCCACAAGCTCGGCGAGGCGTGAGTCCTCGGAGCGCGGTTGGAGTTGCGGGTCGAAGCGCAGTTGCTGATGGAGTTCGATGGCTTCATCGAGTCCATCCACCTTGGGCAGCCCCTTGAGCCAGAAGCCCAGCGGGGTTCCAGTCGGGCGCGGGCCCAGCAGTCGGGCGGCGACTGGTTCCAGCTCGTGCAGCGGCGTGCGGATGACGGGTCCGGACCAGCGGTAGGCGGCGGATACCTCGATCCGACGGCGTGATTTCCACAAGGCGCGGCCGATGAACAGCGCGCCAATCAGACCGATGCCGGTCATGATCCCGCCGATGACCAGGTTGTTGCCGGGGGTGTTTCGCCACAGGTAGAAGTCCTCGCGCAGGCGCTGCATCCAGTCCTGCATGCCCTGATACCAGGGGTTGCGCTGGGTTTCCTCGGCCACCCAACTGCCGGGGGTGGTGTCGAAATCGAACCAGCGCTGGTTTTCCTCATCCCAGACCCGGCACCAGGCGTGGCTATGGGTGCCGCGGATGATGGACTCCTGGCGGCCGCGATCCATTTCCGTGACGGAGAAACCGATGGCATAGCGTGCCGGCACCCCGGCTCCACGCAGGATCAGGGTGGTGGCGGTGGCGAAGTACTCGCAGTGCCCGGCGCGGGATTTCCGGAGGAAAATGGAGAGGGCGCTGGCGGAGTTCTTCCTGCCGGGGAGGTTGGAGTCGATGCTGAGGTAGCGGGTGTAGCGGAAATTCGCGGCGAACCACTGCTTCAGCACTGCGAGCTTTTCCCGCAGGGGCAGGGCCTTGAGGTTCAATTGCTGCACGATCTCAGCCACGGTGGCGGCTTCGTCCTTCGGGATGCGGAGGTCCGGCATGTAGCTGAGTTTGCCAACCATGGTGTCGTGCCAAGGCGGCCTTTCCGGGCTGCTGATGCCGTCCCAGACGAGGATGCCATCGCTGATCGTTTCGTCGGGGAAGACCCGGATCGTGCCAATCGCATTCCTCGCCTGGCTTTCGAAATCGAAGCCACTCAGCGCGGTGATCGACCCCGGCACCGGCAGGGCGCTGTTGCGCTTCGCCGCGCCGCGCAGGTTGACGCGGGGCAGCCCGGCGGCGGCGGCTTCCTGGCCGGCGTTGGAATTGGCGAGCAAGTAAGACAGTCCGTCCGGGGCGTCGATCGACTTCAGGTCGTCGAAGTCAGAGACCTTTCCAAACTGCTCGGGCGGCACGCGGTAGACCCACATCCCACGGTCATACTGGTTGAAAACCGCCGTGTGGAGCAGGGGCGGGGTCGGCCCCTGGAGGGTCTTCATCCGCCAAAGGATCTGCTTGGATTGCTTCACCTCGCCGCGACTGCCGATCGCGGTGCGGAGGTGGTTGAGGGTGCTTTCCTCCTCCTCGCCGCCATGGCTCTTGACCAGGCGGCTGTAGAGGGAACCCAGCCCGACCTGCCCACCGAGGGCCATGCACGCCGCGAGGATCAGGGCCAGGACGGTGGCCCCGATCCGGTCTTGCCCGGCGGCGATGGCGGCCCAGCCGGTGATCACCACCAGCCCTGTGAGAAAAAGCCAGGTTTCCGCCTGTTCGCCGAGCGTGCAGGCCAGCACCGTCAGCGGCAGGTAGATCGCCCCGAAGTTGATCTGAATCGGTCTGACCGGCAGGCCGAGTTCGAGGCTTCTCAGCATCCGCCGTCGCGCGAAGAACGAGAAGGTCGCCAGCGACATCCGGTCGGTGAGGCTGTAGGACTGGGTCAGTTGTAGCGGAGCCATCAGCAGCGGCAGCCAGCCGAGCAGTCTCGGCACGGCGATGAAGCGTCCGCCGTCGATGAGGATCAGCACCATCCGCGCGCTGATGAGCAGGGCGCAGAGTTGCCAGGCCCTGAGGAAGGCCTGCTCCTGAAAGTCCCAGCGCAGCTTGGTCCAGTGCGCCGCCTCGATCACCACGGCCAGGGAAAGCCCGACCAGCAACTGGTTGGTCATCACCCCCCAGAAAATCAGGGCGACGCCGAGCAGCAGCCGGGGCGGTTTGGTGGGGCTTTGAGGCATCGTCGGGCGGTTCCAGTTTCGTTCAACGTCCGACTTCCTTCAAGCGGACAGGCAACCCTCCAAGGTCCCGCTTGAGATGCCCGCAGTCGATCCAGTGCCCCGGAAATCCCTCGGGTGCCGGTCCATTTCCGGTGGCCAGCAGCGAGCAGCTCAGTCCCTGCCCGCTGAGGCTGCGTACAAATTCCGCCCGCTCGTCCGACCAGCCGCAGAGCACGATCAGGCAGGAGGTCAGCTCCTCGCGATGCCGCAGCACCAGCCGGGAAAGCGTGTCGAAGCCGGCCAGGGTTTCCGGCTCCACCGAGGCCAGCACTTCCAAAAGAGTTTCCGCCCGGGCGATGCCGCGACCGGCGGTGACGGTGTGCGCCTGGTCCTTGATGAACATCAGGTCGAGCAACGATTCGCGCGTGTCGATCGTCGCGGCAAAGGAAGCGGCGATCGAGACGGCGGCCTCGAACTGCGGCTCCTGGCCTTCGTCCGGAAAGGTGTCGAGCACCAGCCCGTAGCGCGGGAAAAAGGTG
>JAIXVN010000137.1 GCA_027483005.1 Verrucomicrobiaceae bacterium | reverse complement strand
TCCAGGAAGATGCCGTCCTTGGTGATCTTTGCCTTCGCCTGACGGTCGGCCGAGCACGAGACGCCGATTCCAACCGGGCAGGACGCCCCGTGACGCGGAAGCCGGATGACGCGGACATCGAGGGCGAAATACTTGCCGCCGAACTGAGCGCCAATCCCGATCTCGCGGGCTGCGGCGAGGAGTTCCTTTTCAAACTCCAGATCGCGGAAGGCCTGGCCGTGCTCATTGCCGGAGGTCGGCAGGGCATCGAGATCGCGGGTGGAGGCCAGCTTCACGGTCTTCAAACACGCTTCCGCCGAGGTGCCGCCGATGACGAAGGCGAGGTGATACGGCGGACACGCGGCGGTGCCGAGCGAGCGCATTTTCTCGATGCAGAATTCCTTCAGGCGCTTCGGGTTCAGGAGGGCCTTGGTTTCCTGATAGAGGAAGGTCTTGTTGGCCGAGCCGCCGCCCTTGCTGACGAATAGGAATTTGTAGGCATCGCCCTCGGTGGCGTAGAGGTCGATCTGTGCGGGCAGGTTGGTCTTGGTGTTGACCTCGTCGAAAAGCGTCAGCGGCGCGGTCTGGGAGTAGCGGAGGTTTTCCTCGGTGTAGGTCTTGTGGATGCCCTTCGAGAGCCACTCGGCGTCGTTGCCGTTCGTCCAGACGCGCTGGCCCTTTTTCCCGATGATGGTGGCGGTGCCGGTGTCCTGGCAGGCGGGCAGGATGCCACGCGCGGCGATCTCGGCATTTTTCAAAAGCATGAGCGCGACCATGCGGTCGTTGTCGGAGGCCTCCGGGTCATCGAGGATCGCGGCGACCTGCGCGAGGTGCGAGGGCCGAAGGGTGAAGTTGATCGCCTTGATCGCCTCGGCGGCGAGCAGGCTCAGGCCCTCGCTCTCGACGTGCAGGATGGGATTCCCCTCGTACTCGCTGACGCGGACGTGGTCCGAGCTGATCTTTTCATACTCGGTGGTGTCGGGTCCGAGTGGAAACGGGTCCTGATAGGTGAAGGATTTTTCGGGCATGGCGTCGAAAGAGACTCAAGACGGAAAGATTCAAGACTCAAGACGGAAGAGGGCGATTCCGGCGCGTTTACCGGAAAACACTGGGCACCGGGGCTGTTCGCGAGGATAAGTTGTGCCCCCATGCAGGGTTTCCCCGACAACCGAGCGGTCTCCGCCCTGTTCCGCGTGTTCGGCGGTGCGGGGTCGCGTCAGCTTGGTGAGGCAAGCCGACGCGCCGAGGCGGGCGCCTTGCATCGGGCAGAGTGGTTGTTTTTCTCCACGGCCGTGCCGCTGATGATCCTGGTGGCGGTTGGCGAGGGACTGGTGAAAGGGCTGGGGCCCATCTGGGGAGGACTGCTCACCCTTCCAGCAGCCTTTGTGGCGTGGACGATTTTTCCCTTCGTGGTCGGCGGTGCGACGGCCGTCTGGCAGTGGCGACGCTGGCTGATCGTGCTGACGGTCTGGGCGGTGTGGCGTCGGAACGCAGGCGGGATCATCGGAGCCTTTGCCTGGGGCTGGCTGGGAGTTTTCGCCGTCAACCTCATCGCGATGCTGATGCTGGCCTGGCGGGCCACAATGCTCTGGAAGGGAAAAGCCGGGATCGCGTGGCGGATGGTCATCGCCATCGTCCTGCATGGGCTCGCCCTGGTCATCGGCCTTCGTTTCGGCTGGGGCTGGGCCCTGCTGACCGGCGCCTCGCTTTCCTCGCTCTGGTGCTGGGGGGTGCTCTCTCCAACGTCGCAATGGTTCGGACCGATGCGACGCCGCCTCGATGACGATCGAGTGCTCATCACCATCGACGACGGTCCGGATCCGCGCGACACCCCGGCGATGCTCGACCTCCTCGACGAGCGGGGGTTGAAGGCGATCTTCTTCGTCATCGGCGAAAAGGTCCGCGCCTATCCCGAACTGGCCCGTGAGATCATCAAACGCGGCCATGAACTCGGCAACCACACGCTCACCCACCCCCAGGCCACCTTCTGGTGCGCCAGCCCGTGGCGGACGCGACGCGAGATCTCCGGCTGCAATCAGGCCATCGAGGAAATCACCGGCGTGAAGCCGAAATGGTTTCGCGCACCGGTCGGGCATCGCAACTTCTTCACTCACCCGATCACCGCCGGGCTGGGATTGGAAATCATGGCGTGGACGAGACGCGGCTACGATGCCGTTTCCACCGACACGCCGAAGATCCTTCAGCAACTCCTGGAAGGAAACCAACCCGGCGACATCTTCCTCATCCACGAAGGCACCCCGATCGCCCTGGACGTGCTCAAGGGCGTGCTGGATGGAATCAAGGCCCAGGGATGGGACAAGGAGCCCGCGAAATTCTGAGGGTCTTGTTCGTGGTTCCGCCTTCAGGCGGCTTCGAGGAGATCCGTCAGAAGTCGCCATGTTGTGAGAGATCAAAGGTCCATCAAACCGGAAATCCATATCCTGAAAGGATGAGAGCCAGCAGCCTTCTCCCAGGGCGCACCGGCGGTCTGAGACCTCCTCTTGAATGCTACGATGGATACACAAAAAAGCGAATCCTTGGCTAGATTTGTTCGCCTTTCGGTGTATTCTGATGCTTGTGATCAAGAGCTTCGCCGACACCCTCACGGAAACCCTCTTCCTCGGCGGGAAGCTCAGCCGCAAGGAGTCCGAAAAACTCGGCTCACTCAATGCAATCAAAGCCTACGAACGCCTCGCGATGCTCAACCAAGCAGATGAAAAGACGCTGCTTCTCTCCCCCTTCCTTCACTACCACAAACTCAAAGGATCCCAATGCTTCTCCATCGACGCGGACTCCCGAAAATCCCCTTGGCGAATCAACTTTCAATGGGACAACGCCGAATTGAAGGACGTTCAACTCGTAAGGATCGAAGACACCCACTGACTCCTCGCCTCCAGCCATGAACTCGAAATCCACCGCCATCTGCCGGGAACCGCTGAAGATCCCGAAGCCCGTTTCCAACCCTGCTGCGGCCGTTATTCGGGATACCCTGGAGCATCATGGGATTACCCAAGTCGCGGCTGCCAAGGCCATGAACATCAGTACGGCCCAGCTCAGCGACATCATCCGCCAGCGCAAGGGAGTCAGCGCTACCATCGCCATCCGTTTCCAGTTTTGTTTCGGAGTCCCCGCTGACTTCCTTGTGAAACTTCAAGCCCAGCATGATTTCCAGAAAGCACTGCACTCCAAAGGACCAGGTATCCGCTCGGAAGTCACCGCTCTCGTTCACGACGCTTGATTCATTCCTACTCTTGAGAGCGTTCCGATAAAACGATCCGCCACGCGCCCGCAGGCCGCTCAGCCATCGCCATGGTCTGCCAACGTCCTATCATCTTTGCCATCCACTTCAGCCCGGCTGAGCCCGCCCGTCCTTCAGCTTCAACAGACGCTCTCCCGCCGCCTTGAGGGTTTCCTCGCTTTTGGCGAAATGGAAGCGGATCAGGTGGTTCACCGGCTCCCGGAAAAAGCTCGATCCCGCCACGCCGGCGACACCGATTTCCTTGATGAACCACTCCGAAGCCTCGGTGTCGGTCTCGAAACCGAGCGAGGAGATATCAAGCATGACATAATACGCGCCCTGCGGTTCGGTAAACGGCAGGCCGGTCTGGCGGAGGTAGCCGAGGAACAGATCCCGCTTCCGGGTGTAGAGTTCGGTGAGGCCCTCGTAGTAGGAATCCGGAAGCTCCAGACCCGCGACGGCGGCTTCCTGCAAGGGGGCGGCCGCACCGACTGTTAGAAAGTCGTGCACCTTTCTTGCCTGGGCGATCACCTGTGGTGCCGCATGCACATAGCCGAGCCGCCAGCCGGTGATCGAGTAGGTCTTCGAGAGTGAGTTGCAGGTGATGGTCCGCTCGAAGGCGCCCGGCAGCGCCGAGAGATAGACATGCTCATGAGGCGGATAGACGATGTGCTCATAGGGCTCATCGGTGATCACGAAGGCGTCATGCTGCTCCGCGAGCTTGAGGATTTCCATGAGCTCGGCGCGGGTGAAGACCTTGCCGGTGGGGTTCGAGGGATTGCAAACCACGATCGCCTTCGGTTTCTGATCGAAGGCCCGGGCCAGTTCATCCGAATCAAAGCCGAAGCCCGGCGGTCTGAGGGGCACATAGATCGGCTCGGCCCCGGAGAGGATGGCATCGGCCGCGTAGTTTTCATAAAAGGGAGAGAAGATGACCACCTTGTCGCCCGGATTGCAGGCGGTCATCATCGCCACCATCATCGCTTCGGTGCTGCCGCAGGTGACGACCAGGTGCTGATCCGGATCAACTTCGAGGCCGGTGAACCGCGTGATCTTCTTTGCCAGTGCCGCTCGGAACCTCGGAGCCCCCCAGGTGACGGCATACTGATGATGCGGACCCCGGGTGGCGGTTTCCAGGGCGGCCAGGATTTCCTCCGGAGGATCGAAATCGGGAAAGCCCTGCGCGAGATTGATCGCGCCATGCTGGTTCGCCAGTCGCGTGGTGCCACGGATGACGGATTCGGTGAACACGGAAAGCCTGGATGCGGTGGCGGGCATGGCCAGAGGATCTTCGAAGGGACCGCCGTTTGTCGAGAATTCGAGCCCTTCTCCCGGACATCTGGCCTTGGCGCCAGACCAGATCTGCTCGCGACGCAGCCTCGAAGCCTGATGAGTTGGGAAGGTTGCTGGAAATCGATCGAGCTCCGGCTGCCGCCGACCTGCCATTCCCAGGGGCAATCCGTCCGGCCCAACAACTTAGCTCCGCCATGAAACGTGGGAACCCACCTTCTAACAGAACTCCAGAAGGTCTCCGTGGCGCTCATTCCTCAACCGCAAAGGCTCGTCCGGGAGTCGGGCGGACCTTGTCAACTCATGGCCAGGATCTCCGGCGCCTGCGAATCGGAAAGCCCGAGTTCCGCGATGACCCTAGCCTTCAGACGGCTCAGCGTTCCAGCACCACCAAGTGGTTGTTGAACGGGGTGCCGCCCCAGAGGGGTTCGACCCGGACCTTTCCGAACGGCGAGAGGATGCGCTGGAAATCCTCCGCCGTGGGATAGTGGCCGGGACCGGCTTTCATCCAGTTGGTCACCTTGGCGAGAATGTCGCCGGCGACGGTGATCTTGAAGCGCAAGGACTGATCGCGCAGGCCGGAGCGGATGACGAGCTTGCCTCCCGGGGCCACGCGTCCGGCGGCGAGTTTCAGCAAGGTTTCCTGCTCGGCGGGATCGAAGAACTGCAGGATGTCGAGGATGGTGACATTTCCGAAATGCTCCGGGAGCCCGAGGCGGGCATCGTGGTGATCGAAGCGCAGGCCCTTGTAATCTCCCTGGGTCACGGCGCAGCGGGCTCCGTCGATTTTCCGCTGATCGTAGTCGAGCCCGTGGATCGGGAAATGCAGGCCGCTTTCCCGAAGATAAAGCGCCAGCAGGCCGAGCCCGCAGCCGAGATCCAGCAGGGGCAGATCGGAAGTACGGAGTTCATCGTACACCGCGCCGTAGAGGGGATCGGACCTGAGCTTGGCGGGAACGTAGTGTCGATCCCACCGGCCGGGGAAATAGCTGGCGAGGCGGGCGGTGATGAGTTCGCTCACGACGTCGGCGGGGTTTGGAACAGCAGCGGATTGCCACCGCGCATGACGAGGAAGGGCACGCGGGCGAGAAAGCCGAAGAAGAGCCGGGTGTGCATCCAGCTCAGCAGGACATTGTCGCGCAGGTAGCGGAACTGCGACACGCCGCCTTCTTCCTTGGACGGATAGCGCACCGGGGTCGGCAGATTGAGGATCGGCACGCCGCGCCAGGCAAGGCGGACGGCGCACTCGGGATCGAAGTCGAAGCGGCGGGCAAAGCCGGTGCTTTCGAAGACCTCCAGGAGATCCTTCGCCGGATAAAGCCGCATGCCGAAGAGCGAGTCATCGATGCCCCAGCCGAGGGTTTCGAGGTTCGCCCAGAAGTTGGAAACCTTGCGGCCATTGACCCGCAGGGCGGGCGCGGAGGCGTCGAAGACCGGACGCCCAAACACGGCGGCCTCCGGGTGCGCGGCGGACCATTTCAGGAAGATCGGGATCGAGCTGGCCGGGTGCTGGCCATCGGCGTCCATCGTGAGGACATGGGAAAAGCCGGACTCGACCGCTTCACGCAGCCCGTGCAGGACCGCAGAGCCCTTGCCTGCATTCTGTGGCAACTGAAGCAGGCGGAACTGTCCGGCATGGGAAAGCTCGAAGTCGCGGATGGTTTCCGGTGAGCCGTCGGTGGAGCCATCGACCACCACCCAGACCGGAGTCGAATGTTCCAGGGCAGAGGCCACGGTGGCGCGCAGAATCGGACCCGTGTTGTAAGTCGGGATGAGAATCAGCGGTCGCGTGCCTGCCATGTCCGAATGGGTGTAGTCGCGGAATCATTGGCGGGCAAGTCCGGGCGAGGCGGGGCTGGAACTTGGGGGCGGGCTGATGTTTCGATAAAGCCGGGGGAATCCGCGGGTATCCGACAGCACGCTCGCTTCAATCCCGATCCATCCAAGCGCCATGATTCACATCCCGAAGGTCCTTTTGCTTCCCTTGCTTTGCCTGCTTCACGTTCAGGCGTCCGCCGTCAATGCCATCCCGACGGCGCACACCACGCGCCAGATCGAAGGCTGGAACGTGCGGGTGGATGACCGCTTGCTGGCGGGCGAGGGCGCAGCCAAGGGCGAACAGGCGCTCAAGCTTCTCGCGGCGCGTCTGGTCGCGATCACCGTCGTGGTCCCGGAAAAGTCTCTGGCCAAGCTGCGGGCCATCACCATCGAGCTGGATCTCGACTACGGTGCCCTCAACTCCATGCAGTATCATCCGGATGCCGGCTGGTTGAAGAGGAACGGCTATTCGGAAAAGCTCGAGAAGTGTGTTCACATTCCAGATGTGGATGACTTCCTTTCGCCGTCTGAAAACCATCGCATGCCCTGGGCGGTGCTGCATGAACTGGCGCACGGATTTCATGATCAGGTCGTCGGCTTCGAAGATCCCAAGGTGATCGCCGTTTGGAAAAAATTCTGCGACAGCGGGAAATACAAATCTGTCCTGACCAGCAAGGGGGCCATGCGCGAGCACTACGGACTGACGAATCAGAAGGAGTTCTTCGCCGAGATGACCGAGGCCTATTTCGGGTCGAATGACTTCTACCCCTTCGTCACCGGTGAACTGAAGCAGGCAGAGCCCGAGACCTTCGCACTCCTTGCGGAAATCTGGGGTCCGCTGCCCGGTCGTTGAGCCTCACTCTCCGCCGACCATTTCACGGCGCAGCGGGTGAGGTCGGGACAATTCACGGACGAACAATTCCTCCAGACGGGCGGTGAATTCCTGAACGGTCTCATCGGGACGGACGTGTTGCATTTCGCCCAGTTCGAACTCCATCGTGATCGGAAACACCGGACGTTTCCACAAGGGCCAGCCTTTTTCCGTGAAGCGGCTGTTGCTGCGGATGAAGACCGGAATGACCGGAACCTTGGCGCGGGAGGCGATGATCGCACAGCCGCCCTTGAAGGGATTGATCCAGCGGGCCTCGCGCCGGGTGCGGGTGCCTTCAGGAAAAAGCAGAAGCTGCCCACCCTCATCGAGCGCCTGCGAGACATCGCGGATCATGCGGGTGGTCGAACCATTCGGAATGTAGCCGGCGAGTCGTGCGCCGCCGCCGAGGAAGACGTTTTTCAGAATGCTCTCCTTCATCACACAGACCGCGAAGGGCAGACGGGCGATCACGAAGACCACGTCCCAGAGCGAGGTGTGGTTCGGCGCGAGGATGAAGGGATGGCCGAGGTCCTTCAACTGATCCAGCGCCCGAAGATCGGCATCGACGAGGCGCGACAGCTTCAGATAGATCACAAAATTCCGGAACGCCCAGTGGATCATCAGCCGACCGACCCGTTCGCCCGTTTTTCTCGGGAGGATCAGGTTCAGCGGCACACTCAGCAGCGTGAACAGCAGCCCGAAGACCGCCCAGTAGCTCAGGCCGAGGGCCATCGCGACATAGTCCCACGGAGCCCGCAACCACCAGCGAAGGGTGGAAGGCATGGCAGCGGGACTTGGCAGGACGCTGGGTTCGACGGGTGGCACGGAAATGGGGAGGTTCGGTCAGGCCCGGTGACAACGAGTGACCGTCCCGACAATAGTCACGGTGTCCATCCGGGGTCGATGGCATTTTTTCATCAGGAACCACTTGTCATCGCCCCATCCCGAAGCCAGTCCATGGACATGACCGACTCCGAACTGGCCGCCGAGCTTTCGTCCCTGCCCCACGGGCCGGAGTTTCGCTTTGTGGACGCGCT
>JAIXVN010000055.1 GCA_027483005.1 Verrucomicrobiaceae bacterium | reverse complement strand
GGAGTGTGGTCAGGTCATGGACGCGGTCGCCGCACCCACCCAATCGCGATATGGAACCTCACGGCTTCACGATCCTCATCCGGTAGAACTTCGCATCCTGAGTCGCGTTCAGGTCGGTGACCGTTCGCACGTTTCCTGCATCGCTGGTGGTGAATCCGGTGAGCGGCTGCCAGTTTCCGAGGGTGGTGCTGGTTTCCACGACGTAACTGCGGTCTGTTAGACGGGGGGAGAATTGAATCTGCTTTCGAGTCGGAAACCCGGGCGTTTGTCCGATGTTCTGGACGAAGCGCGAGTTCGCGTCGGTCGGTATGACCCCGGCGATGAACTCGAAGTCATTGGTCTGTCCATCGCCATCCGGATCGGCGGTGGGTCCGGAGATGGCTGGCTGGTTGAGGGCGATGGCATCAAAGAACTGCTGCTGCCATGCGCTCTGCACTCCGGGGGTGAACCGGGCATAGGACCGGCCGTTGGTGGCCACCCAGAAGTGACCGCGTTGATGAGGATTGAGTGCCACATAGGTGGCGTTCGGAAAGCGGAAGCCCGCCTTGCTGCATTCCTGCCAGAGGCCGCCGTTGTTGGACGAATAGTAGATCTTGAAAAAGGTGTCGCCGAAGCGCTTCGCACACACCAGCACCTGGCCGTCCTGCGCATCGATGGCCCGCACCTCGGAGAAGCCGGTGTTGGAAAATGGCGTGTCGAGATAGGTCCAGTTGGTGCCGTTGTTGGTCGAGTAGGCGAGACCAAGGTGTCCGTCCATGCCGCCAAACCACAGACGCCCCGAGACCGGATCGCGGGTGAAGAAGCCCCAGGCATTCCAATCATAGAGTTTGGTGTTGGAAGGGCCGCCGCTCGAATGTCCGGCTGAGGCCCAGCTTGCACCGCGATCATTTGAAATCAGGAAACCCACCCCATTCAACCATGCGTATCGTCGCGTCGGGGCACCTGCATCCGCTTCCATGAACACAAAGTGGCTGAACTCATCCCCCCAGTTTCCTCCTGTGGGGACGCCGGTGGATTTCGTGAACGCCACTCCGCCATTGGTGCTGCGGTAGATGCCGGAGTTGGTGTTCGAGGTATCATGCACCGCGATGAGGAGTTCATTCGCATTGTCCGGCGCCACGCAGCCGCTGATGATTTCACTCCCGGATGGCAGGCCGGTGCCGATCACGCCGGCGACATGTGTCAAAGACCAGTTCACCCCATCATCGACCGTCGTGACAATGGAAGCGCGGCCTGCGTTCGGCCCGAAGAAGGAGCCCCCGATGAAGTAAACCTTCGGCGATGCATTCCCCACCACCGGTCCCACGAGCGCCTCGGTGGCATAAGTCATGCCGACATTTCCAAACGTCACCGGCAGACTGCGGCGCGGGTTGCGCGGGGCGAGTCCGGTTTCACTTCCATCGATGGCGATGAATCCAATCAGATCCGCCACAGGCATGTAAACGCGCAGCGGATCATTCGGATGCCAGGTGGGTTTCCATGTCACCACCTCGCCGATGCCACGTGTCATGTAACTCACCGTGCTTCCGGCATCGTTGGAAACAAAAGGCCCGAATCCGTTAGGCAGGTACCAGCGATCTGCATCCAGAGGATCCTGATGCAGCGAGCCCCGCGACCAACCCGGATTGGTGTCGCTCGTCAGCATGGCCGGCGGACGGGTGCCGGTGATGGTGAGTGGCACCGTGGTCCACGACACGCCCGCGTTGCTGCTCTTGCGGGTGGGCCCGCCGATCCATCCCAGCACGATGGTCGTGCCATCGCGCAGCACATGGCACATGCCGACCGGGCCATTGGCGCTGAGTCCACCGAGGACTGTGGTGGTGATGTCGGTCCAGGTGGTGCCGGTGATGTCGGACTTGTAGAAGCGATTGTTGGAACCGTCCTGCACGGCGGCAAACATCACCCCACCCGGCAATCGCGCCAGGCGGGTGACGGAAGTGGTGGCCGCATTCACCGTGACGGCCGACCAGGTGATCGCACCACCTGCGCCGCGCGTGCCTTTGTAGAGAGCGCTGGTGCTGCCGTCCTTGATTCCCCCGACGAAGACCTCGTTGGGAAATGCCGGATGCAGGTGCACCACATGACCGATCAAGCCATCGAACAAAGTGCCCCCCTGCTTGCTCCATGTTCCCGCCGCACCGCCTGTTGTGCTACGCCACAGGCCGTTCTTGCGGCTGATGGCGAAGAGTTCCTGGTCGCCCGAGCCCGGGGTGATGGCGAGGCACTCGCCTTGCCAGCGGAGATCATCGTTGCCGGAAAAATTCACGTTTGAAAGCACCTGCGTCCAGGTCCCACCGCCGTCCAGGGAGCGCCAGACACCGCGTGCGGCATCGGATGCCACATAACTCGTTCCCACGGCCTGATAGATCACATCCGCCGAGCTTTCAGCGACTGCCAGCCCTTGGACGAAGAGACCTGCGCTGCTTGTCATGTTGCCTGAAACAAAGCGCCACGACCCACCCCGATCATCGCTTCGATAGACCCCGCCCACATCGGTCCGCGCATAGAGTCTGCCGCCCGAGTGCGAGGCGAAGCCGGTCAACCATCCGCCCGCATCCAGGTCCGTTTGCCGGAACACTCCGGGTTGGGATGCGCCCACCGACGAGGCTGCTTCCACTGCAGCACACCCGATCATGGCCATTCCCAACAGGAAACTCCCGAGCCAACGATGGCAAGGACGGCGATCACTCACAAGCGGCGCATGCATGACTTGGAATTTGTATTTGGGTTTAAGGCCTTGAGAGAGATGATGAGAGGAACGAACGC
>JAIXVN010000206.1 GCA_027483005.1 Verrucomicrobiaceae bacterium | reverse complement strand
TTCGGCAGGGTCAGCGATTCGATGGTCGGGCGGGTTCGTTTCGCTTTCGCCGTGCGGGCCGGTGGCGGGGCGTCTTCGGGATCGAGAACGGTCAGGCACATTTTCCCGGCATCGAGGGACAATACCACGCGGCGCACATCGGCGTCGGTCACGGCCTGAATCAGGGCGAGGTAGTTGCGGGTGTGGTTGAGATCGCGCGCCTCCTGCCAGTTCGACGCCAGGTCGGAGGCACGACCGGAAGCAGTGGTCAGAGAGCGGAACTGGCTGGCGGCGATCTGCCGTTTCGCCTTCATCAGCTCATCGTCGAAGGCTCCCGAAGGAAATGCGGACAGTTCGGCCAGCACCGCTTCGATCAGTTCATCACGATGTTCCGGCAAGGCCTCGGCACTCACGGCGAAGAGCCCCTCTCGGCCCGGCCCCGTCCACGACCACGCGGAAATCTCCAGGGCCAGCTCGCGTTCCTGGCGAAGGCGACGATAGAGCCGGGCCGAGCGACCGCGCCCGAGCATCGCGGCCACTACATCGTAAACCGGCGCGTCCGGATCGGTGGACGCGGGGATTCTCCAGGCCATCGTCAGCCTCGAGGCAGGCACGGCGAAGGTCTCGCGACCCCGACGTTCCCCCACCTGCGGTGGATCCACCGGCACGTGCGGCTCGGGTCCACCGGCGAGCTGGATCCCGGCTGTTAGAGAGATGGCCAGCTCCCGGATCTCCACCGGATCAAAATCACCGGAGATCACCATGAACGAACGGTCGGGCGTGTAGCGGCTGCGATGATATGCCAACATTTCCTCATGTGTGATCGCATCGAAGAGATGGCGATGCCCGATCACCGGATGACGGCGCGGGTCATGCACGAAGGCCGTCGAGAAAAGCAGGCGGTGCGCGACGTTGTCCGGATCGTCGAGTCCCATGTCGATCTCACGGCGGATCACGTCCTTTTCCTTTTCGAACTCGGAGACCGGCAGAGTCGGCAGAAACACCAGCTCGGTCAGGATGCCGAGAAACTCCTTCAACGATGACGATGGACCGTCAATGTAGTAAACCGTGCGATCGAAGCTCGTGTATGCGTTCCAATGTCCACCCGCCGCCTGGACGGAATTGGCGAGCGTGTCCGCATCGTAGCTGCGGGTGCCCTTGAAGACCATATGCTCCAGAAAATGAGAAAGTCCCGCCCCCAGACGCGAGTCCTCGTGAAGGCTGCCGGTTTCCACCCAGATCTGGGCACTGACCACCGGCGCGGAGGGATCTGGATCGAGAATCAGCGCTAGCCCATTCGGCAGAACTTCGACAGTGGCGGTGACGGCGGGATACTCCATGGAATTTACGGCTTGGATCGAGGTGGATGATGGATCAGGAAGAGGGATGCAACGTTGGATTGCTTTGGTGACGGTGGGGCTGCTTCTTCTCGGAGTCGGTGGAGCCGTGCTGATATGGAATCATCGTCAGAACAGGCCAGACAAGGTCTGGGTACCTCTCCCCCTGAATCCGGAAACGCCGGAAGATGCACGCAGCAACCTCGCAAAGCAACTCGACACCGAACTGCGCAAGCCATCCGTGCTGCAGGGAGTCGCCGACGACGTCCAGCTCGCGACCAAGCTGGGGCTGCCGTCCGACGAGGCCGCCGTCGCTGAACTTACGAAGCGCCTTTTCGTCGAAGTCGGAACCGCCGACACCTCGATGGGCAGGATTCCCTCGCTCAACATCGGAGTGAACGGAAAGTCCAAGGAACATGAACTGCTGGGCCAGGTCTCAATCCGTCTGATGAAGGATGTCAGGCGCATTGTTGGGTTGAAGGATCAGCCAGCCGCAACCTTCTGAGCTCCATCACCAGCGGCTGGAACCACTGGATGATGCTGATCCGAGAGGCCTGAAGGGATTCCCGCAACCGCCCTGCCGGCGTGGACTGCGAAGCGGTTCTCCGCAGTCCCGCTCGAATCCTCACGAGACCTTCTCGATGACCTGACCCGCCTCAAATCGTGCCTTCGGTCTCACGGCCGTATGGTCGCTCTCGGAGCGGTAGCCGACCGCACACGCGACAGCGGTGGCGTAACCGCTCCCTTTCAATCCAAGAATCTCGTCATAGGCGGAGGGATCCAGCCCTTCGAGCGGACAGGTATCAACTCCCATCAGCGCGGCCGCCGTCATGAACTGACCCAGCGCGATGTAGACCTGGCGGGTGTTCCAGGCCTGACGAGCCTCGACCGGCATGCTGCCGACGAATCCTTCGATCATGCCCTTCATCGGGGCGAGCGCTTCGGCCGGAGTGGACTGCACCTCGCTGAGCTTGGAGACCCAGTTGTCGATGTCTTCCTGGCTCACGTCCGTGCGTGTCGTAAACACCACGAGGTGCGAGGCGTCCGTCACCTGACCCTGACCCCAGGACTTCTCGCGCAGCGCCGCCCGGACATCCGGATTCTCGATGACGAGGAATTTCCAAGGCTGGAGACCGAAGGAAGACGGAGTGAGGACCAGCGTTTCCTCAAGCGCCGCCCAAGTTTCCGCCGGAATCTTTCGATCGGCCCGGAAATGCTTGGTGGCGTATCGCCAGCGGAGAGCGGAAACAACGGATTCAGGGGTCGGTTCAGACATGCACGAACTATTGGGCATCAAGCTGAAAAGGCAAGGAGACCGCAGGAAAATCCTTCAAGGTCAGGCTGAATACCACGCCATACTCCTGGTTGACCCGGTTGTCGCGGCGGGTGAAGCCGACGCCGGCCACCCAGTTTCCAAGTTCGCGATGGATCGTGTATTGCTCGACTTCCAGCGTGCCGTCATCGAGCTCCCAAAGCTGGAACATTCCAACCCCCCACCGCTCGTTGAGCCTGGCATAGGCGCGCAGGTCGATGCGGTTCGAGTCGATCAGAACCGGATGATCGTTCAGCAGCCGATCGCCGATGGAAAACTCGAAATTCTCGTTCGGCTGGAAACGGAGTCGAGCGGTGACCTCGCTGAATCCCGAACCATCGTCGACCACCGGAAACTGGGTTTCCAGATCCAACGAAAGCCAAGGCAGCGGACGCCAGCGGACGTCGTTGTAGAAATTCGAGAGGTCCCGGTTTCCCTCCGGATCCTGGAGAAAGGCATCCATGTAGGTGTCCAGGTAAAGCCACTCGTAACTCTGGCCATCGCGATGGGTGAGCAGCCGGTTGCGGGCGCCGACGCGGACGATGTTCCAGTCACGGATGTCATCGATCGCCGTGAACCGCCCGACATCCAGGGTCCGCGGGCGGGTCGAGAAGGAAAGACGGTCGATTTCCGGAAACGTCGGGTCCAGGTCGTCCGTGGAAACAAGAGACCAACGCGCATAGGGCTGAAGGACATGAACCAGCCCATCCAACCCGAGGGTCCGGTCGTGGAAGTCCCCAAAGTCCTTCGAAAACTTCACCGAAGCCTCGGCACCGGCCTGAAGATAAGTGCGGTTCACCGAGTCCGAGGGCCCGGAGACATCCCAATAGCGGCTGTAGCCGAGCCCGACCTCCGGCACGAGACTCAGCCAACCACCGACATTCAAGGGCAGGGAAAACTCATGATAGGTGTGGAAACGAGCGAAGCCGGGATCGAGCAGCTGGGTGGCCAAGGCGGGAATCGAGGCGTTTCCCGGAGGCAGGGCACGGATGCGCTCGACCAGCAGGCGCTCATAGGGTGGAAGCTGAGCCAGAAGACCCGGAATGCGCGGATCACCGGGAGCGAGCGTCAGCAAGGGAATGATGATCGCGTTGCGGGTCGGATCCGCCGCGCTTTCCGAGTACGACCCCAGCGAAGTGGTGCCTTCATGCAGGATCGGAAGGTCGAAAATCGGCGCCCGCGCCTGATCCAGCGCCAGCTCAGGAAGCCGGGTGTCGGATCGGTAGAAGTCATTCACCCGCATCCGAGTGAAAAGCGATGCCAACGTGGCCCCATCGTTGCGGAAGATTCCGAGCGTGTTGTCAGGAAACGGATCGGTTCTAAAGACCCTCGGATCAAAATCCTCGAGATAATACTGGTCGCTCAGCAAGGTGACATTGGCATCGAAGCGCCAGTCGGCATCGTCGGGCATGTCATAAGGAATGCGATACTTCAGCTCCGCACCATAGCGGTTGTCGTTGATCGGTGTGCGGGGAATGCCCGCCCGCTGGATCGAGGAGTCGAGGTCGTAGAGATAATAAAGCTTCAACCAACCAAGATTGGGATTGTCCTCAATGCGGGTGTCGAAGAGATCGACTCCTGTCCCGACCCCACGAGAGCCGCGCAGGTCTAGATGCCACTTGGAAAGCAGCCATTCATCATGAGTCTGGCCGGTCTTTTCATCACGCTCACCACCCAGCATGATGCCATAGGTGTTGAGAAGGTAGGGCCCCCAGTTCGACCGGGCACCCGGCTGGAAATGATAGCCGAGTTCCCTGTCCAATGGCTGGCTGAGATATGGCAACCAGAAGACAGGAGTGTCACCCGCATAAAACTTCAGGTCGTTGAAGACGACCTTCTCACCGGGATAGACCGTCGTGCGGGAAGCGCGGATCCAGTAGTTCGGATCCTCGACGTCGTTGGTGGTGATGCCGGCGTCCTCCCCCACGAAGACCTGCTTGCCATCCGAGCCCGTTTCCACCCCGAACTTCCCGGACTCGAGCAGCAACGGATCGACCGAGGACCTCAGACCGGTGGCATCCAGCGACTTCTTGCCATAATCATAGACCACCTGCTCTCCGCGCTGCAGCGTGTTGCCCTGATAAACGCTGACGTTGCCCATCAGGTTCACCGTCTTGACATTCGTATCGATCACCGCCCGATCCGCGAACACCTCGATGCCGGTATCGGTTCTCATTTTCACCATCCCGGTGAGGTCGATCGTCTTCTTGATGACATTGCCCACGGCATGGCTCGCGGAAAGGGTGGCACCATTGTCCGTGATGACCTTGACCGCTCCTTCGTAGCGGAGCTCACCGGTCGGGGCATCATACGTGATCTTCCCGCCCAGGTTGGAAATGGTCACGTCCTTTGGCAGGGTCGGAGCCAGGGTCCCGGTCTGACCGAAAGGGAGTACAGGCGGCGGCACCGGGGCAATCTTGTCCACCCCGGGAGCGGCTCCAGGAGCCGGTAGCACTTCCGGTTGCTGCGCCGACAACGGCATCGCCAACAGGAGCGTCAAAAACGAAACGCCAACATTCATCCTCATCGCTGCCGATCAGAGGGATTCGGGTCGGTGAAGTAAAGGGTGAATCGGTCCCGCCTGCCGCGACGAGATCCGCCCTTTTGAAATGCCCGGCCCGTGCCATGTTCGCACCATGCAACCCGCCCCCATCGCCATTCTTGGAGCCACCGGCTTCATCGGACGACACCTCACTGCCCGCCTCCAGGCGAAAGGAATCCCGGTCACCGGCATCAGCCGCTCGCCCAAGGCCCATGTGGCAGGCATTTCCCGCTGGCAAACTCCGGACAGCCTCGACCTCGCCAACCACCAGGCCGTCGTGAACCTTTCCGGTGAACGCGTCGATTGCCGCTGGACCCCTGCCCAGAAGATCATCCTCGAACGCTCCCGCATCGAAGTCACCCAGCGCCTCGTCGGCCACCTTCGCACGCTCGATCCCGCCTCGCGCCCCGCCGCTCTCCTCAATGGCTCCGGCATCGGCTACTACGGCGACGGCGGCGACTCCCCTCTCGACGAATCCGCCCCCGCTGGGACCGATTTCCTCGCGAAACTCTGCGTCGATTGGGAAAACGCCGCCCTTGAGGCCGCCACCTTCGACACCCGCGTCGTCCTGCTCCGCACCGGCGTCGTTCTCGGAAAAGGTGGGGCCGCCTTCGACAAGCTCCGCAAGCTCTTCGCCCTCGGGCTCGGCGGAAACCTCGGCTCCGGCCTCCAGTGGATGCCCTCGATCCACCTCGACGATGAAATCTCCGCCATCGTCCACGCCATCGAGACCCCCACCGTCCACGGCCCGCTCAACCTGCCCGCCCCCCAGCCCGAGCGAAATGCCGATTTCACCCGGAAAC
>JAIXVN010000076.1 GCA_027483005.1 Verrucomicrobiaceae bacterium | reverse complement strand
TCAGTCATGGACTGGTTGCCGGGAGTTCTGAGCTTTCTGAGCTTGGCGGTTTCCATCGTCTGCCTCATCCGTTTCATCCTGATCTTGAGTCGCCGCTACGCGACCTCGACGGTGGTCCTGCTGACATTCGGCTACATCATCGGTCAGGGAGTGGTTGCGTTCGCCTTGTTCTTCGGAGCTTGTTTGCTAGTGATGCGGGTATGAACGAAGCGCCTGAAACTCCCTCTCCGCCGCCCAGCATCGCACGCGGGAAACTTTGGGCCTCCTTGGTGATTCCACCTGCGGCCACCATCATCGCGAACTGCATCACCGGGCTGAACTGGAACCGCAATGACTACGGAGTCAGCTTTCTGTGGGTCCCAATCTTGTCCCTGGTCCTGACGATTGGCTTTCTCTTCAGCTTCAATTCAGCGCTGCGTCCACGCTACCAGGGTCGCTCGGCGGTCCTGCTCGGGTTCTTTTATTTCATCGGCCAGATCGTGGTCTGCCTCGCCGTCTGGTTCGGCTCCTGTTCTCTCTTCGCCTCTTGATCCATGATTTTTCCGAGTCTCAAGGAAACCCTGAAGCAGACCATTTCCCGCTGTCCCATTTGTCAGGCGGACGTCCCGGCGGAGGTCTGGAAAACGACCGGCACTCCGGCGAAAGTTTATCTCACCCGCACCTGTCCGGATCACGGCGAGGCCACGGCCTGCATTGCCAGCGACGCGCGCTTTTACTGGCTGGCGAAAGGAAATCCCTCGAATGCCTGTGGCGCCGGCTGTGCCTGCTCGGCGGATCCCGCCGGAGTCACGGGCACGCTGGGACGAAATGCCGATGCCACGGTGCCGGAGGTCGAGGTGCTTTCCACCTGCCTCGCGCTGATCGAGATCGTCGATTCCTGCAACCTCGCCTGCCCGACCTGTTTCGCGGACTCCCCGGTCGGCGCGGCGGGGGACCGATTGAAGCATCACTCGCTGGCCTCGCTGCAATCTCGCATCCAGGGCGTGATCGACCGCAAGGGCAAGATCGAGATCCTCCAGCTTTCCGGCGGCGAGCCGACCCTGCATCCGCAGTTGTTCGAGCTGATCGACTGGATCCACGCGCATCCGATGATCGACTACTGCCTGGTCAACACCAACGCGGTCCGGATCGCGAAGGAGGACGCCTTTCTGGAGGAACTCGGAAAGCGCGCACGGCTCGGCCATTTCCAGCTCTATCTCCAGTTCGATGGTCCCCAGGAAGCCGGCCAGCGCGACCTGCGTGGCGCGGATCTGCGCGACATGAAACGCATCGCGATGGAACGCTGCGAGCGCGAGGGCATTCCCTTCACGCTGGCGATGACCGTGATGCATGAAAGTCTGCCGCACCTCTGGGACACCATCGAGACCGGCCTGAGCTACGGCGTGTGCCGTGGCATTTCCTTCCAGCCGATGTTTCTAACAGGTCGGACCATCGACAGCAGCGGCGAGCGCCTCAACACCGCCGACATCATCCTGGGTGCGGTGGAGCAATCATCGGGAAAACTCCGCTACGAGGACTTCACCCCGCTGCCCTGCGGAGATCCGAACTGCGCGACCATCGGCTACCTGCTGCGCACCCCGATCGGCACGCGCAGCATTTCCGAGTTCATCAACTTCGCCAACGTCCAGGGTTTCCTGCGCGACAAGGTGAACTACGAGCTCTCCGACCTCATCCAGTGCGGCTGTGAGAACACCGAGCTCGGCGACATCCTGCATCGCTTCGAGATGAAGGAAAAGGACACCTTCCGCCTGTTCATCAAGCCCTTCATGGACGCCTGGACCTGGGATCAGGACCGCATCGACCGCTGTTGCACCCATGTCATCCGCCAGGACGGGACGCTGGATTCCTTCTGTCGATATTATGCCGCGGGAGGTGGAAAGATGGGAAATTCTAAATTCTAAATTCTAAATCTTAAACTCGAAACGAAGAGGCTGATGATCGAGCAACCACCGCCAGGGATTCCGCCAGAGCAGCAGCCTCCCCAGGTGAACCGCGCGCAGGCTTGGTTTCGGGTGCTGCTGTGGTTGGTGCCAACCATTTTTGCTTATGCGTCCATTGTTGGAGTTGGCTGGATAAGTGACAGGCTCCTCCAATCGGCTTCGATCATTCGAGTGCCGGCCGTGATCTTGATGAACGCGGGGTTTGTGGTCGGAACGGGATGGTTCAAAGCCCATCTGAACGGTCGGATTCGCAATCACCTGAATGGATTCTCAGATGAAGTCCTGATCTTCTTTCTGGCGCAGATTTTCCTGATCCCAATCCTGCTCGCCTTGATCCTATTCTGCGCCTGCCTGATCGATCCCATCAAATTTTGAACCTCCCCATCACCCCCATCGGCTCTCCGATTTACGCCCTGATGCTGATCTTGCTTCCTGTTGGATTGCCACATCGTTGACGCGGATCGCCCAGGCTGCTAATGGCCGCATCATGATCATGCGGTCGCTGTCAGCTCGCTTTGACGAGGGTAGGGTTTTGTTCGATAAGGACATTGCCATTCCGCCGCATGCCCGCCTTTTGGTCACGATCCTGGAGGATTCGGACGACGAGCGCTCCGATTTCCTTGCCGTTGCCTCCACTGCGTTTGCGGACGCTTTAGGCGATGACGAGGTTGAGTATACTGAGGCGGATGTCCGGCGATGAAACCGGGAACGGTCATCTTGTCGCGTGTTCAGCAGTCTGATGGGCAGCTCAAGCGCCGTCCTGCTGTGGTGCTTTCGATAGTCCCCCCTAAGGCGATCTCTCATTGCGGCTTTTCTGGTCCTTGCGTTCTGTGCCTTTAGGCCTCGTTGGCCTTCCCTATACGACATGAATGAGCCACCGATCAAACCGACCCGCGAGTGGCCGGAATCCGGATTTAAAGTCGGAGTGCCTGCTGATTCAGAAACCCCGGATCCGCGCCGTCCGAGCCGCTCCCGAGCCTGGACGAAGGTTCTGCTCTGGCTTCTTCCTTCTGGCTTCGCTCTGGGGTCCGCTTGGCTGTTGGGCTGGCTGGATTTCTGGGGAGGGTTCAGACCGCATCTCGTCCTTTCTCATCCAC
>JAIXVN010000294.1 GCA_027483005.1 Verrucomicrobiaceae bacterium | reverse complement strand
GGAACCCCGTTCATCGTGCCCGGCAGCCAGCTCTTCATGCCCTTCATGATGGTGGATCTGAGAGAGCGTTTCACAGCCCCAAGTGCAGAGCAGGGCCTGCCTTTGACCCCGGCTGCCCAGTCCATCCTGCTCTACCATCTCCTCCGCAGGCCGCTACAAGGCATGCCTCTCCAAGAGATCGCCAAGCTCACCGGCTACACCAAGATGACGGTCACGAAGGTGAAAGACGAGTGGGAAACCAATGGCCTCTGCCAGACATCCCGGGTCGGCCGGTCGGTGGTAGTCGAGTTCCCGACACCCGGCCGCAAACTTTGGCACATGGCGGAGCAACTCTTGAGCAGCCCCGTAAAGAAGTCCGAGTGGGTCCGCTGGAAAGATTGGGAGAAACTCCGACCTCCCGGCCTGGCAGCAGGCTACACCGCGCTGGCTATGACCACCATGACGGAGGATGACCCCCTTCCGACGTGGGCGTTACCACACCACGCTTATCGTCAGATGCTCAGCAACGGAATCTTCCACACAGTCAATGGCCCGGAAGATGCCAACCTCCGGGTGGAGGCATGGAAATATGATCCTCGTTTCCTCAGTGACGGCTCCTGTGTGGACCCGCTCTCTCTCGTGCTCAGCCTGCGCGGCGATAGCGATGACCGTGTGCAGCAACAACTCCAAACCCTGCTCGATGGAGCGTTTAGAGCCCCGGCGGCACTCCCATGAACCCCCACTACATCAACGATCGGGATGCTTTGGTGTGGGCGACACACTACGCCGTGGAAGAGGAGTTCTTCCGCTGCCTGGAGCGGGGTGATGACTTGAACGTCCAAGACGAGCACGGTCGAACACCCCTGCATGCTGCCGCAGAAGAAGGCTGGGCGAACTACGCCGCCATCCTGATCGAACGTGGTGCTGACATTCATCAGGTGGACAAGGATGGTGACACGCCTCTCGACTACGCCGTCTTCCACGAGCACCACGAGATTGCCTCGCTGCTCCGCACTCACGGGGCGCGCGATCGTGATGGGCGGTCAGCGAAGCAACAACTGGAAGACGCAGTTTACGAAGGATTCGCCTCAGCCGACGCAGTGAAGCGCCTTGTCTCGATGATCGAAGAGCAACAGCACCAACAGCACCAACAGCAGCACCAACAGCAGCACGAGCGCAGCAAGGAATGAGTCACCTACAGGATCATGGTTAAAGGCATCGACATCTTTCGCGAACGCTTCCGGGACTACCCGAAGTCCCTGGTGCTTATCGGTGGAGCAGCCTGCGACGAATGGTTCAGCCGCCTCGGCATGAGCTTCCGCGCTACCCGGGACCTCGACATCGTCCTGATCTTGGAGGCGGTGGACGCGGATTTCGTGGCCACCATGCGCGCCTTCGTCGACGAGGGCGGCTACGAGATCCGGGAACGTAGCGAGGGTGGCCCACCTGTGCTCTACCGCTTCTACAAACCGACTGACGAGCGATTCCCCGCCATGCTGGAGATCTTCAGCCGACTGCCCGAAGGCATCTCACTGGGTGATGACCAGACCATCATCCCAATCCCGGGAGGCGAGGAGAGCCACAGCCTATCGGCCATCCTCGTCGATGCCGATTATCACGCTCTCATCGTCCAGCAGCAAGAGACCCGTGACGGTATCGCCTTCGCCAATGCCTCCGCACTGATCCCTCTCAAGGCCAAGGCCTGGCTCGACCTCAGCGCGCGTAAAGATGCTGGAGAGCCAATCGACGCCAAGGACATCACCAAGCACCGCGCCGATGTGTTCCGTCTGGCTGCCACACTGCCCGGTGACACCAAGGTGGACTTGCCCGACTCTATCCGCACCGACCTCTCGGCGTTCCTCGCCGCCTTCCCAGAAGAATCCTTGGAATGGCCGGCCATACTCAGCGCGATCAAAAACACCGTGGGAGGCAACCTACGGCCCGCCGCGCTCCGCACCGCTGTCGAGGATTACTTCAGTCTTCCTCCTTCATAATTTATCCTTCCCCCGATGCTCCCATCCCTACTAGCCCGCGAGGTCCAAACCGGCCTCAAGCAGTTCCTGACCGTCGGTTTCGAGCCCTCGGATCCTCTGTTCGCCGGGATCATGGAGCGCTTCACCCGGGACGAGAGCCGCTGGATGAAGGGACCTTACGTGCAGCTCGGCCTGCCGTTCCGGGTGGGCAGTAAAAGCAGGAACTTCTTCAAGGGCTTCGAGACCGAGCACCCCGGCTACGTCCATCAGGAAGCGGCGTGGCAACGCCTGGCCAGCGATCACCAGGCCGCGCCCACCTTGGTGGCTACCGGCACAGGCTCAGGTAAAACGGAGTGCTTCCTCTATCCGTTGCTCGACCATTGCGCCCGGTCGAACGCCGCCGGGGTCACCGGCATCAAGGCACTGGTCATCTACCCGATGAACGCGCTGGCCACCGACCAAGCCCGCCGCTTTGCAGAGGTCATCGCGACGACTCCCGCCTTCGCCAAGCTGCGGGTGGGACTGTTCGTCGGAGGCAAGTCCGGGAAAGACGGTCGTGGTCAGGCTACCATGAGCGTCACCAGCGTGATCACCGACCGGCAGACCCTGCGCGAGGATCCGCCGGACATCCTGCTCACGAACTACAAGATGCTCGACTACCTGCTGATCCGTCCCAAGGACCGGCAGCTCTGGAGCAAGAACAAGCCGGACACGCTGCGCTATGTGGTGGTGGACGAACTCCACACCTTCGACGGTGCGCAAGGCACCGACCTCGCGCTGCTGCTACGCCGTCTTCGCGCACGGCTCGACACGCCGGAGAACAGCCTGATCTGTGCGGGCACTTCCGCTACCCTCGGCGGCAACTCGGACACCGCGCCCCTGCGTGAATATGCCCGACAGGTGTTCGGCTTCGATTTCCCGGTGGACGCGGTCGTTACCGAGAACCGCCTGAGCGATGCGGAGTTCCTCGGTAGCAGCCCCATCGAGCACTTGCTCCAGCCGCGCACGGACTTCGCGGAGGTGTTGGCGACCGCACAATACGCCGACCAGGAGGAAGCCATCGCAGCATGGTTCCAGGTGTTCTTCCCGACGGAGCCAATCCCGGAAGATGTGCGCGACCCAGCGTGGAGACAAAATCTCGGAGGCCTGCTCAAGAAGCACCTGCTCTTCGTCAACTTGATCAAACTCGTGAAGGGCGGCATTGTCCCACTGTCGAATCTCCAACAGCAGATGCAGGGACCACTGCCGGAGAGTGCCCGCCCAGTGATCGCACAGGTGCTCGACGCACTGCTCTCCCTGGTGGCATGGGCGCGCGATACCAAGGTGGCCAAGTTGCCGCTGGTGACGCTGCGTGTACAACTGTGGATGCGCGAGCTGCGCCGGATGGTGGCCAGCGTGCGCAACACCCCTGCTGACATCGAACTGATCTCCTCCAGCGACGTCAGGCCACAGGAAGGCCGCCTGCACCTGCCGCTGGTCCAATGCACCGACTGCCATTGCAGCGGTTGGCTCAGCAGGATGCCGGCCGGGCAGTCGATGCTGTCACGCGACCTGGATCTCATCTACGGCTCGTGGTTCGGCAGCCAACCCGAAATCGTCCGACTCTACTCGACGCAGGGTTTGTCACGCCCGCAGGTGCAAGGTGCAGTCCAACGTCTGTGCGCCACCTGCGGCGTACTGAACTTCGACGGCACCCACTGTAACAGTTGTGGCAGCGAAGAAATGATCGATGTGTTCCGGGTCACGGCGACGCGCAGCAGCAATGGCAGGAACGGCACCACAAGCACATGGCACGATCCGACCTGCCCGGCATGTGGCAGCCGTAGCTCCATCCTTCTCGGTGCGCGCAACACGACACTCGGCTCGGTGGTGATCGAGCAGACCTGGTCCAGCCCCTACAACGACGACAAGAAGCTGATCGCGTTTTCCGATGCGGTGCAGGATGCAGCACACCGCGCCGGCTTCTTCACCGCGCGCACCTACCTGAATACGGTGCGCACCGGGTTGTCCCGGGTGATCGACCAGGTCGCCACACCTGTATGCGGATGGAATGATTTCCTCTCTGCCTCCCGTGAACTGTGGTCGCAGACGGGCTCACCCATGGAGATGGACCGACAGAAGTTTGTCTCCGAGTTCATCGGCCCCAACATGCAGTGGCAGAAGGACTGGGCGGAGCACTTGCAGCAGGAGGGACAACTGCCGAAGAACAGCCGCCTGCCGGAACGCGTGCGCAAACGACTCGCCTGGCAGGCCTACGCTGAGTTCACCTACCTGAGCCGCAGGGGCCGAAACTTGGAAACTATCGGCAAGGCAGTGCTTGTGCCACCTGCGGATGACGTGCGCAGCGCTGCTGCTGTGGTCGTGCCCGTGCTGCGCGAACAGTACGGCCTGCGGCACCTGGATGAGAAAGCGGTATTCCATTGGCTGTGGGGGTTCATGATCCACCTGAAGACCCGTGGTGCGGTGACGCACCCGGAGTTGGGCACGTTCATGGAAGACGGCAATGTCTTCGCCTTCTCCAAGACAGGCCGGCGGAACGAGTGGCTGCCGGGCATTGGCCCGCGCGCCGCTCAACCAAGGTTCCTCTCTATCGGTGCACCTACCCAAGGATTCGACCGAATTGTTTCGGCCCAAGGGCGCACGTTCTACCAGAACTGGCTCGAAGCCGTCTGCCAACAGGTGGGCCAGATGCTGCCGAAAAACGGCGAGGCCGACATCTACCAAGTGGCGATCGATGCCCTGGTGGCGCAGGGCTTGCTGACCCGGGTGAACGGGCGGAACGGCGATGTAGTCGGGCTCAACGCTGCCAGACTCCTGCTGGACAAGCGGGTGTCGCGGATCGTTTCCATCCAAGGCAAGCGTGGTTTGTCGGTGCCCTCCGAACTGGCGGATGAGCTACTGGGCATGCCGTGCCTGCAAGCGCCGCAGGAGGTGTATGCGGAAAAGCAGGAGGGTGAGCACTGGTTTGCACGGCAGTTCAGCCGTGGCGACCTGCGCCGGATCTTCTCGGCCGAACACACCAGCCTGCTGGAGCGCGATAAACGCGAGGCGCTGGAGCAGCGCTTCAAGAGCAAGCAGCCGCAGCCGTGGTTTGAGAACCTGCTCTCCGCCACGCCTACGCTGGAGATGGGTGTGGACATCGGCGACCTGTCCTCAGTGATGCTCTGCTCCGTCCCGCCGAACCAGGCGAGCTACCTCCAGCGGATCGGTCGCGCCGGTCGCCGCGATGGCAACGCGTTCACCTCGACACTGGCCGACGGTGCCAGCCCGCATGACTTGTATTTCTTCGAGGACACCGAGGAGATGCTCAGCGGCGAGGTCACTCCTCCCGGGATCTTTCTCAAGGCACCCGAGGTGTTGCGCAGGCAGCTGCTCGCCTTCTGTCTGGACAACTGGGTCGGCTCTGGGATCCCGGTGAAGGCGCTCCCGGATGAGACCAAGGATGCGCTCGACGCCTACGACGCGAACGACCAGAAGCGGTTCCCCTACATCTTCCTCGACTACATTCAGAAGCACGAAGTCGAACTGCTCTCTGGCTTCAAAGCCTTGTTGGGAACGGATCTGGATGATCGCGTGGACCGCCGCCTGACGGAGTTCATGGAAGGGACCGATCAGGAGGATCCGCTGCGTCTGCGATTGCTCAAGCTGTTTGAGGAACTGGCGGGTGAGCGAAAATCTTACCGGGATCGTGCGGAGCGGCTCAAGAAGCGCATCGCCGAGCTGAAGAAACAACCGCAGGACGAGGCGGTGATCGAGGAGACCGAGCAGAGCCAGCTTGAGCGTCAGAAGGCTCTCGGACTCATCCGGGAAATCAACAGCCGCCAGCTGCTGGAAGCACTCACCGACACCGGTCTGATCCCGAACTACGCCTTCCCGGAAGCTGGCGTGGAACTGAAGTCCGTGCTGTGGCGCAGGCGCACCGACGACGACCCGGAGGACTCAGGCCCCTACATCTCACTGCCCGCCGAAAAATACGAGCGGCCTGCACAGTCAGCCCTATCGGAATTCGCTCCCGAGAACATCTTCTACGCCAACAGGCGGAGGGTGGAGATCGAGCAGATCAACTTGGAGCTTTCCAAGGTGGAGGACTGGCGACTGTGCCCGACCTGTCAGCATAGCCTCAATCTCTCGACCCATGCCGACTGCGATGGCACCTGTCCGAAGTGTGGCGATCCGATGTGGGCCAACATCGCGCAGAAGCGCAAATTGATCCGCTTCAAGCAGGCCATCGCCAACAGCAACGACGCTGAGGTGCAGATCGATGACAGCGCGGAGGACCGCGAGCCGAAGTTCCACGTCCGCCAGTTGCTCACCGAGTTCAACCCGGAGGATGTCCGCGAGGCCTACAAGCTGACATCGCAGGAGACACCGTTTGGTTTTGAGTTCATCGAGCGGGTCCTGTTCCGCGACATCAACTTTGGAGAACCCACGAAACCAGGTGACACCTATGCCGTGGCAGGACGGCAGAGTCCGCGCCCTGGGTTCCACCTCTGCAAACATTGTGGCCAGGTCCAGCGTCCGCCTCGCAACGCCCGGGAACGCGACCAAGGCCAGTTACATGCCTTCGACTGCG
>JAIXVN010000479.1 GCA_027483005.1 Verrucomicrobiaceae bacterium | reverse complement strand
CTCCTGATCACTGGCCACTCTCCGCGAGGAAGACCCGGAGCAAGATGCGCCGGAGACGGACTGGAGCGGGACGCTCGCAGCCACGCCTTTCGGTGTTTCATTCAAAAATCGACAATCGTCAGTCATCAATCGTCAATGCAATGGGCGGCGTCTCTCGGGATGGATTGACGATTGAGGATTGTTGATTTCGGATTTTTGAATGGGAGAGGTTCCTGATCCACGATCCCTCCGCCGGATCAGAGACCCAATGCGTTGGCCCAGGAGGTCCAGCGATCTTCGAGGTGATGACGGGAAAGGATTTCCCCGAAGCGCTGGTGGTCGAATGCGGGCAGTGAGACGAGGTAAACGACCCGTGCCCGGTCCTTTGGGCGACCGACCACGAGTGCGATGGCGGCCAGATGCTCGGGCGTCATGACCCTGAGGCGGTGACCTTCCCACTCCATCACGGAGGCCTGTTTGACGGCTTCTGTTTCCAGACCAGGGGAGGCTGAGATGAACTGGACCGGCAGGTCGTGGATGAGGAGTCCTTCCTCGTCAAACTCCCTGAAGCCGAGTTCCTGAAGCCGATGAAAAACAGGGTCGAGTGAAACAAGCAGACGTCCGGAGACAGGCTCAAGGTAGATGAAGACGTCAATGTCCCGCGTGGCGAGGGGCTCGCCATGGAAGCCCGCGGCCGTGGCTCCGCCGATGGCGTAGTGGTCGAGAATTCCTTCGCTCAGGAGCTGCTCGAGGACGTCGCAGACGGCTTGCATGCCTTTTTGATGGCTTCGAGCTTACGGGTTTCGAGGATGACCTGACCGAGCAGGGCAACCTTCTCTCCGATGGGAAGGGATCGCTGCTTTTCACGCCACCGCGGCATTCCGCGATTTTGGGGCGAGGACTCTGACATGGTGGGACGATGCGGGAGGAAGCGGCAGGTGCCAAGCGGGAATCGCGTGATGAAGGGGGCGGGGGGAGAGAAATTCGAAATTCGAAATCGGAAATTCGAAATGGAAGAAGTCGAACATCGAACGTCCGTTGAATGACGAAAAGTGTGGAGAAATTCGAAACTCGAAATCCGAAATTCGAAACGGAAGAGGCCTCAGCTCTTTGCTCTCAACTCCTCTTCCTAACCACTGGCTCCTGATCACTGGCCACTCTCCGCGAGGAAGACCCGGAGCAGGATGCGCCGGAGACGGACTGGAGCGGGACGCTCGCAGCCACGCAGGAATCTGCGAATGACGAAATCCCCGATCTCCGATCTCCAATCCTCTTCCTGACCACTGGCACCTGATCACTGACCACTCTCTTCGAGGAAGACCCGGCGCAGGATGCGTCGGAGACGGACTGGAGCGGGACGCATCCAGCCACGCCTTTCGGCGTTTCATTCAAAAATCGACAATCGTCAGTCATCAATCGTCAATGCGATTGGCGGCGTCTCTCGGGATGGATTGAGGATTTTTGAATGGAAGAGGTCCCGATCCACGGGGCGCCATGGCAACCCGTTTTGGAGTTTTTCCCTATGGAGCAGCGAACTCCGTCCGCTGAAGCCCATGACCCGCCATTGGAAAGCGCCTTGGCACCACGCATTGGCATTCCATGGACACGGCGGACGGAGTCCGCCGCTCCATAGTGCCTCTGCCTGGTGATATCAGCCCAGTTGACTCGCGCCTCGGGATCAGCCTTCCAAGTCCCCGGAGATCACCACTCCGCTCCTCGAAATTCAGAGTCAAATCAAGGAATCCTGCGATTCTGGCTTCAAGTAGGAAAATCCTCGTTACGGCATCACACGAAGATCGGAGAGGCTTGGGTCCAGGCGTGAAGCGCGCCGTTGGAGGCTTCCCTGGGTGGCGGGTCTTTGGCAATGCGGCTGCAGGTTGGAAATCCGCGTTCCCTTCCTGGCATTTCGTGAAGTGCTTCAGCGAATGTTTGCGGAAGGCGAGGGGGCTGCGCTAGGGTCGGTGCCGTGGAAGCTGCCACCCGCACCCTGATCGACCTTGCCCTCGCCGAAGACATCGGCTCGGGCGATGTGACCTCGTCGTATTTTGTCGCCGCCGACCGCCAGGCCCGGGCCTTTGTGGTGGCGAGGAAGGAGGGCATCATTTCCGGGACCGAGGTGGCGCGGGAGGTGTTTCTTTCGGTCGATCCGACGCTGGAGGTGGAGGTGATGGTGCCCGATGGCAGCCGCGTGTCCGAAGGGGCGATGGCGATCTGCGTGGCCGGCAGTGCCCGATCGATCCTCACCGCCGAGCGTACGGCCCTCAATTTCCTCCAGCGGCTCAGCGGCGTGGCCACGCTGACGCGGACCTATGTCGATGAACTCGTCGGCACGCAGGCGGCGGTGCTGGACACGCGCAAGACCACACCGGGCTACCGGCTTCTGGAAAAGAAGGCGGTGCTGGATGGCGGCGGCACGAATCACCGGATGGGTCTCCATGATCGCGCGATGGTGAAGGACAACCATCTCGTGGCCGACGGTTCACTGGAGGCCCTGCAAGCGGCGATCCTGAAGCTGAAGAGCGAGCGCCCGAAGGTGGAGGTGGAGCTGGAGGCGGACCGGCTGGAGCAGGTGGAGGCCTTCCTGACCCTGGAGGGCGTGGATCACATCCTGCTCGACAACATGTCCTTGGAAGAGCTTGAAGCGGCGCTCGCGCTGCGGGGTGATCGAGGTCGGCCGTATTTCGAAGCCAGCGGCGGCGTGAACCTTTCCACGATCCGCAACATCGCGCTGACCGGCGTGGATTTCATCTCGGTCGGTGCGCTGACCCACTCGGCTCCGGCGCTGGACATCGGGCTCGACTTCATCCCGCTGCTTTGAATGAACCCGGCGGCGGAGTTTTCCTCGATCGGGCTGCTGCTGCCGGACTCGATGCGGCTGTTCGTGAGGGACGAGGTGGACTCGACCAACGACGAAATCCGTCGGCTTGCGATGGCGTCGGCCGCCGATGGCACGGTGGTGCTGGCGGACAAGCAGACGGCGGGTCGTGGCAGGCGCGGGGCGGCGTGGGTTTGTCCGCCGGGGCAGGCGCTGGCGTTTTCCGTGCTGGTGAGGCCCTCTGAGCCGAAAGCGCTGTGGCCACGTCTTGCGTTGGCGGCCGGACTGGCGGTGGCGGAGGGCCTGGAAGCCCATGGCGTCGCCTGCGGCATCAAGTGGCCCAACGATGTGTGGGTCGATGGGAAAAAGATCTGCGGCGTGCTGGTGGAGGCGGGCAATGATTTCGCCATCATCGGCATCGGCGTGAATGTGAACGTGCCGTCGTTTCCGGAGGAGTTGTCAGGCTCCGCGACCTCGCTGCTGCTCGAAACCGGAGATCCGCAGGATCGGGCGGGTGTGCTGGCGTCCATTCTCCGGCGTTTGGAAATCCGGCGGCATCAGATCGATGCCGATTACGCCCGGATGCTCGATGCCGTGCGCAGCCGCTGCGTTCTAACAGGCCAACGCATCTCCCTGCACGCGGCGGACGGGCCACGCGTCGGGTTCTGTGAGGGCATCGGGGCCGGAGGCGAGCTGCTGCTTTCCGGGCCGAATGGACTGGAGCGCCTGCTGCAGGCGGATGAGGTGAGGATTCCAACAGACCGTTTGTAGCTCCGCCCTTCAGGGGGGCTTCTGGTTAGAGCAGCCTGAAGGCGTGACGACGAACGGTGGAGGGACTCTCAGGCTTTCCGACCGTAGAGGGGGCCGTAGGTCTGGCAGGCGCGGAAGTCGGCTCCTTCGAGATCGGCGGTGCCGAAGGCGCGCCAGGCGCTGGGACGGAAGACCCGCTCGTCCTCGACGTTGTGCATGTAAACCGGGATGCGGAGCATGGAGGCGAGGGTGATGTAGAGGTGGCCGACGTGGCCGGCGGTCATCACGCAGTGGTTGGCACCCCAGTTGTTCAT
>JAIXVN010000126.1 GCA_027483005.1 Verrucomicrobiaceae bacterium | reverse complement strand
GATGGATCGCCTCTGGTGGGCGATGGAGCCCTGCGGGACGAGATGAAAAGCGGGGTGCTGCTGGCGCGCCACGAGGCTGAGCAGCGACTTCTGATCGCGCCGCATGACGATGCGGTGGTTCAGCGGGAAATGCGGGTCATCCGAGCGCTTTCGGCGGTGTCCGCCATCGGGTGGTGAAGCGTTGTGATGCCTGGCGCGTGGTTTTTCAGGGATTTTCTGAAATGGCCTTGACGCTGTTCCTTCTAGCTTGTCCATTTGTCGCAAGTGAGACTCAGTCTCGATAAGAAAGTTTTCTCGTTGCGCCGAGCCCCTGTCATCGCCTAGGTATCCCTGCTTCCTTGATGCAATCGATTTTCCATGCCCTGAACATCGGCACGCTCGCCACTTGGCTGACGGTTTCCGGGGCCAGTACGGTTGCTTGTCTGGTGAGGGTCTCCGACCGCCTGCCAGCACTTCGGCAACAGGAGTTGTCCCTTTCGAATGAAGGGGTCATCGACCTCGATCAGGAGTCGGCAGGCTCAGCTCCGATTGATCCCTCGCAATCCACGGAAGTCATTCCAGATGCCCCGGTCGAGCCCCTGCCCGTGGAGGCTGTGGCGGAAATCCCTCCCTTGGCGGAGCTGACTCCAGTGCCGGAAGTGCCGGATCTTCCTGCTCCGAAGCCCGAGGCGCTCGAAGTCGAGCAGCCGGAGCCCGCACGCCAGGTTCCCACCGCCAAATCCACCACCAGCCCGAGCCCGCGGCAGGCCTCGCGTCCTGCCAGCCGTTCCTCGGCCCGTGAAAACAATGGGGCTGGCGGCGGCAGTGGGGCCGGCACGAATCAGGGCGCTGGAGCAGGTGCGGTCGGAGCGGATCGTTTTGCCGGCGGTCGTCGCCCAAAGCCAAACTACCCGGCGGAGTGCCGCAGCAAGGGACAGGTCGGTCGCGTTGGATTCACCATTTCGATCGACGAGCAGGGGAATGTGGTGGGCTTCTCCTTGAAAATCGCGAGCCCCTATCCGGCCTTGAACAAGGCCACCGAGGACGCGGTCCGGCGTTGGAAATTCAAACCAGGTCCGCGTGCGACCACCAATGCTTCCGTGACCTTCCAACTCAACGACTGATTCATGTTCGCCAATATTGTCATCGAAACCTTCATTCACGGTGGATGGGTCATGTGGCCGATCCTGCTGACCTTCTTTCTGGCGGTCTGCGTGCTGATCGAACGCGCCTTGTGGTGGATCGGCTTGAAGAGGACCATTCAACGAAAGGGCCATGTGGCGGTCCGGGAGATGCTCGGCATGGGAAAGTTCGATGAAACCTGGGCCAAGGTTGGAGAATCAGAGGATCCGTTTCTCGTGAATCTTCGTGAAGGCATGACCCACGCCCACACCTCGATGCTGGCGGCGATGCAGCTCCACGCTTCGGATTTGCTGGAAAAGGCAGAGGCGCGTCAGTGGGTGCTGGGCACGATCATCACGCTTGCCCCGCTGCTCGGCCTGCTCGGCACGGTGGTGGGCATCATGGGTTCCTTCAGCTCGATCGGTGATGAGGCGCTGGCGGTTTCGAGAGTCTCCGGCGGCATCGGCGAGGCGCTGATCGCCACGGCCTGCGGTCTGGCGATCGCGATCAGCTGCCTGCTGCCCTACAACTATTTCCGCAAGCGGGTCTCGGTGCTGCGCGGCGATCTGGAGCGCTGGATCAACCACGCCGAGCTTCTCGTTCAGAACGCCAAGTCCCATGGCCACGACCTCGAGTCGTTCGCGGCCAGGATCCATCCTCCCCACTGAGTCCGATGCCGGTCAAACTTTCAGGTGGCTCGTCCGATCAGGAGGAGGAAGCGCGGATCGAGATCGTTCCGCTGATCGACATCATGTTTTTCCTGCTGGCGAGTTTCATGCTCGTCAGCCTGAGCATGACGCAGATCCACCGGATCAACGTGAAGATCCCCCAGGCGGCGGCCACGGTGCAGGATGTGAAACCTCCAGTCGTCCACCTGGCGATCGATGTCCATGGCATCGCGACCTGGGACAGCAAGACCGTCACCCCTTCGGAAATCACGGCCCGCCTGAACAGCCTGCCGCCCACGCCTGACACCCGTGTCCTGATCGCGGCTGACGTGGATGCGCGCCACGGCCAGGTCATTGCAGTGCTCGATGCCGTGAAGGCGGCCAAGATCGACAAGGTCGGATTCGAAACCAGGAAGCCAAGTCCATGAGCGCCCGGGTTTTCGCGATTCTCAATGCTGTCGGCTGCCTGTGCCTGAGCGCCTTCATCTTCGTGCAGTGGTTTTCAGGCAACGCCGTCGAAAAGGAGCTGACAGGTGCAAAGCGCTCCCTGCGCGACGAGCAGAACGCCCATTTCGAAACCCACGAGCGGGCCACCCGCCTCGAAGCGGACGTGACGGGCTTGAAGGCCTCGCTCGATTCCCTGCGAGCCTCGGCCGAGGAAAGTGAAAAAGCCTTGGCGGAAAGGGTGAAGGAAGCGGAAGCGATGCAGGCCACCCTGAACCAGAATTCCGCGCAGGCGAAGGTCTATGAGGAGGCCATCAAGGCCCGTGACGAAGCACTGAAAACACGCGACGAGAGGCTCAAGGAACTCAATGAGGCCCTCGTTGCCACACGCAAGCGCCTCGACGAAGCCATCTCCAGGCTCAAAGAGGCTGGCGCGAGGTAGTGGCGGCGGACTTCATCCGCCATGCCTAACCTGCGAGGCTTGGCGTTTGAAAAGCGCCTCAACGATCAACGCATCTCCAGCGCGAGATAGGCCTCGATTTCCTCAGCTGGATTGTGAGCGCGCATCAGGCTTTCGCCGATCAGCACCGCGTTCGCGCCGGCATCCAGGGCGCGCTGGGCGTCAGCCAGGGTCTTGATGCCGCTTTCGGAAACGAGCAGCACTTCCTCCGGCACCTCGTCGGCCAGCTTTTCGGTGGTGGCGAGGTCGATTTCGAAGGTCTTCAGGTTGCGGTTGTTGATGCCGATCAGGTCCGCGCCGAGTTCGAGGGCGCGTTCCATTTCATGGAGATCATGCACCTCCACCAGCACGTCGAGCTGGAAGGCCTTGGCTTCGTCGTAGAGTTTCCGCAGCAGGTCGTCATCGAGCGCCGCGACGATCAACAGGATGGCATCGGCGCCGCAGACCGCTGCTTCGTGGATCTGCACGGGATGGATCGTGAAATCCTTCCGCAGCAGGGGAGCGGAGGAGAATTTCGAGATCTGGGTGAGGTAGCTGAGCGAGCCCTGGAAATACTTCTCATCGGTCAGGATCGAGAGGCAGGAGGCACCGCCATCGAGGTAGCGTCCAGCCTGGCGGACGGGGTCGAACGAGGGATCGATCAGTCCGACCGATGGGGACGCCTTCTTCACCTCCGCGATCACCCCCAGCTTGCCTGGTCCACGATCCAGCGCGGCCCGGAAGCCTCCGAAGTCGTTCCTCTGGAGAGCGGCTGCCCGCAGTAGAGCAGCCCG
>JAIXVN010000582.1 GCA_027483005.1 Verrucomicrobiaceae bacterium | reverse complement strand
TGCCTCTAAATGAGCTACTTGCGGAAACCGACCCCAGAAGTTTCATGAATCAGGATTCTAACCAGTTGGATTTGTTCTAGTTACAGCCGGACGCCCGTGGGTTTGCCCGCTGAAAAAGTGATCGACCATCAAAGGGGTCCGGATCCTCAAGTGTTCAGATCCAAATCGTTTGCATTCAGATCACTACGGATGCTTGACGGAGGCACCATCATGTTATACCTCATGATGTATGAACCGAACACAGATCTACCTCACCCCTGCGGAATCCCAAGGGGTGGCGCGTGTGGCAGCAGCGTCTGGGCGCAAGCAGAGTGAGGTGATCCGGGAAGCCATTGATCAGTATTTGGGGCGCTTGGGGCTTCAGGATCGGCTAGGGCGTCTTCAGGCGGCGCGTGGGATTTGGGAAGATCGGACCGATCTCAACCTTGAGGAAATCCGGAGGGACTTTGATCGATTTTGAAGAGTCTGGTCGATACCGATGTCCTGATCGACTACCTGCGTGGACAGACGAAGGCGGTCGAGTATCTGGAAGCGAATGTGGACGAAGTGGCCGTTTCCGCCGTCAGCGTGGCCGAGTTGTTTCAAGGGGTGCGTGAAGGCCTGGAGCGTCACAAGCTTGCCACCACGCTATCCGCCCTGGTGGTTCTGCCGCTGACGGTAGTGATCGCCGAGGTGGCGGGGCTTTATCGGCGGGATTTCCGGGCGAGAACCGGTTGTGGCTTGGCTGACTGCATGATTGCCGCCACGGCATCCCATCACGGATTGGAATTGGTCACGCTGAACGGAAGGCATTTCACGATGCTGGATCGGGTGCTGACGCCTTATCTGAAGGGGTGAGGTTCACGAGTTCTCTGCCGTGTTGGACGGTTCTGCTACTTCCCTACCCCGCTGGGTCGGGTGGCTCTTCTGAATTCGGCCTCTCACCGAGCAGCGTGGCTGAGGGAGTCAACCCGGGCGTTGGAGTTGTTGAGTTGATCAACACTGAGGCGGTGGCGGCCTGGGCGATGGCTTCGCAGCGGCAGGCAATCGTCATTCGTCATTCCAATCCCGGTGCCTCGGTGGACGGATTGACGATTGAGGATCCGACTTCGCCAAGGCTACGACGGAAAGGTTGTCGATTTTGGATTTTTGATTCTGTTAGGTGCGGGCGCGGGGGGCAATTCCGTGGCCTATGAACATCCCGACCCAAGACCTGCTGATGCCGGTTGCCGTGTTCACGCTGGCGGGGGCGACAGCATTCGGACTGGGAGGGATTGCTTCGGCGGGCTCGGGATACCCCAACAACGGCAGCGAAGCCGGCGCTTGGATCTTGGTTCCGGGAGCCCTGTGCATTTGCTGGCTGTTGGTGATCGAGGTGAAGCGCCGACTGGCGGCTGCGGGAAAAGCCGACGAGACCAGGAACGGCGAGGGCTGGTAAACGGCCGGCCGAGCCTCGTGTGAAAGCGGGTCGTCATCGAGGACCGAGGTTTGGGTTTTCGCGGAATTCGGACTTCGGCGTCTGCTTGACCGTTCCATTCCACTGGTCTCGGGGGCGATGTGCGTCCTGACCTCGTCTTTTCAAGACGAGAGCGGGCTCGGCAGGCGTTTCACAGGTGGGAAAATCTTGAGGCTTTCCCGTTTGCGCATGCAGGATCGCGTGCCAGCATCAGCTACAACATCCGATGACGACCGAAGAATTGCAGGAACAGATCGCCGCGACGAGCGGGTGGCTTCACGACGTGAAGAGGGAAATGGGCCAGGTGCTCGTGGGCCAGGAGGGGCTGGTGGATCGGCTGCTGATCGGATTGCTCTGCAACGGCCACATCCTTCTCGAAGGTGTTCCCGGACTGGCCAAGACGCTGGCGGTCAAGGCGCTTTCGGGCTCCTTGCAAACCAGCTTCGCCCGCTTCCAGTTCACGCCTGACCTGCTGCCGGCCGACCTGCTGGGCACGATGGTTTACAACCCGCAGGAGGCCTCGTTCGCGCCGAAGCTGGGACCGATTTTCAACAACCTCATCCTGGCCGACGAAATCAACCGCTCGCCCGCGAAGGTGCAGTCGGCCCTGCTGGAGGCGATGCAGGAGCGCCAGGTGACCCTCGGCGACCGCACCTACAAGCTGCCGGACCCGTTCCTGGTGCTGGCCACGCAGAACCCGATCGACCAGGAAGGCACCTACCAGCTTCCCGAGGCGCAGCTCGACCGTTTCCTGCTCAAGGTGACCGTGGGCTACCCGACAAAAGACGAAGAGCTGACGATTCTCGACCGCATGGCGACCTCCGCGCCTTCCTATCAGACGAAGACCGTGGCGACGCCGGAGCAGGTCGCCGTTTCCCGGAATCTGGTCAACAGCGTCTACATCGACCCGGCGGTCCGCGAATACATCGTGCAGATCATCCACGCCACCCGTTTCCCGGTGAAGGTGGATGCGCCCTTGAAAAATCTGGTCCGCGCCGGTGCCTCGCCGCGTGGCACGATCAACCTCGCGCTGAGTGCCCGAGCCCGCGCCTTCACCAATGGCCGGGCTTTCGTGACGCCGCAGGACGTGAAGGACATGGCTCACGACGTTCTCCGTCATCGTATCCTGCTCACCTATGAGGCTGAGGCGGAGGAAATGACCACGGATCAGATCATCGATCGCATTCTGGCGAAGGTGCCCGTTCCCTAACAGACGCAAGACTCGAAGACGCAAGACTCAAGACAAGAGGAAGAATGCTGACGGAGGAACAGATCGAGGAGATGATGAAGCGCGTGCGGAAGCTCGAGCTGAAGGCTCGTCGGCTGGTGCGTGAGTCGTTTTCCGGCGAGTATCTTTCGTCGTTCAAGGGGCAGGGTCTGGATTTCGATGATTTCCGGGAATACCAGCACGGCGACGAGGTGCGTTTCATCGACTGGAATGTCACCGCGCGGATGGGCATGCCCTTCATCCGCAAGTTCCGCGAGGAGCGTGAGATGTCGGTGGTGCTGGCGGTGGATGTTTCAGGCTCGGCCGACTACGGCAGCGTCTCGATGAGCAAGCGCGAGATCGCGGCGGAAGCGGCGGCGGTGCTTGGCTTCAGTGCCATCGGAAATGGTGACAAGGTCGGCCTGCTGATCTTTGCCGGCGAGCCGATCCTTTTCGTGCCGCCCGCCAAGGGGTCGCGGCACCTGCTGCGGATGATCCGAGAAATCCTGGTGGCCCGCCCGCTGAGATCGGGCACTTCGGTGGAGGCGGCCTGTGATTTCCTGGTCAAGACGCTGCGTCGGAAATCGCTGGTGTTCATGATCTCGGATTTCCAGAGCGATCCACTCGACAAGCCGCTGGGCAAGCTTTCCCGCAAGCACGAGACCGTGGCCCTGCGCGTGTCCGACCCCCTCGAAGCCGAACTGCCGAGGGCGGGTCGCGTGGTGATGATCGATCCGGAAACCGGCAACAGCATCCAGGTCAACACCAACAGCAGGACGCTGCGTGAGGCCTATGCGAAACATTCCGCATGGCGCAACGAGCTGGCACGCGGGCTTTTCAAAAAGCACGGGGTGGACGCGGCCGAACTCAACACCCAATCCGATCCCCTTCCCCACCTTCACCAACTGCTGCGCCGCCGGAAGCGCAAGCGTGGTGCCTGACCGATGGAATCCGAACCGTCATCGCTGGCCCTGAAGCCACCGCCTTCGCCCGAGGCCTTGTTGCCAAAGTCGGTTTTCCCTTGGTGGGCCACGGCCATGATCGTGGTCGGCGTGCTGATGCTGCT
>JAIXVN010000428.1 GCA_027483005.1 Verrucomicrobiaceae bacterium | reverse complement strand
TTCAAATCTTGCTCTCCTCACGTTCTTTCTCGTGCAGCCAGCCTTTGGGGCGATCACCCTTGTCGGCAACGGCAGCGGACCGGCTTCCCAAGGTTGGGTGACCACCCAGACATCAGGCAATGGAAGCCAGAACGGTTTTTTCGGCGGTGCCGACCCGAATGGAAATGGAGGATCTGCCAGTGTGGTGGCGGGCAATGGATGGGGCATGTATGCGAACAGCAGCCAGACGGTCACCGCGAGCTATTCCACCGGAAACCTCAACCCACAGGCATTCCAGGCATTCATCCAACTGGGGCTCGACAACGGTTCCACGATCTCTGGCAACGGTGGATTCGGCTCGGGGGTGGTGGGCATCCAGTACTTCGATGGCGCAACACTGGCGTTCGAGTTCCGATACGTGGGTGGAAACGCCGCGGCTCGGTGGGAGTTCGGTGACAGCAGCGGATTCAACCAAACGTCTTCCGTCGGTTTTTCGACCAATGGGTTCAATTTCCGGTTCAATCAGACAGGGACCAATACCTACTCGTTCTCGGTCAACGGCAGCACGGTCCGTTCGGGCACGCTTGCCGGAGGGGCGGGACTGGTGGATTCGGTCAAGGTCCTCAACAACAACGCCGGATCGGGCAGCGCCTCCAATGTTGTGTTCAACGGCTTGGTTTACCAGGTTCCAGAGCCCTCATCGTTCCTCCTCTGTGGTTTCGGTCTCCTCGGATTGGTTCGCCGCCGCCGCTGAGTCGGAGCCGGTATCCTGCAGATCAGCGGCACCACCTTCGGGTGCCGACCATCCTCTTCACCAAGGTGCTGGCAGCTCCCGGTGGAGTGCGGTCACTCTCCGGACCTCGGGGGCAGGAGGCTGCCGTCCAAGTTGCCGGAGTCGCTGGGCAGGGATGGTTCCTTGAAGTCCACGGGGCCACTGAAAATCCAGAAGCCACGGCCTGGTCGTGCGGCGAGTGAGTCCTTGTTCGCTTCATAGGCCAAGGCGCGCTCCTTGCCGAGAGGGAGGTCCTTGAGATCCTTCGGTCGGACCTTGACGACCTTGACCTTGCTTGGAACGAGATCGGAAACCGAGAAATTCGAGACCTTGGAAAAGCCGGATACGGTCGCGGTCTGCACTGAGCGCAGGGCTCCACAGGAGACGACAGCGAAGCCGCACGCACCTGCGGCGAGAAAACGAATCGAGGCAGTCATGGCGGATCTTGAGGCTGGAGAAGCCCTACAGGTTTCAGGCTACCAGACCCGGGCTGAATGTCCACTGTGGGCTTACTGACGGATGCGTCACTTCGGGATGACGGCGATGCCGGTCCGGACCGGATCGACCTCACGAAGATAGATCGGTTGCGCCCCGTCTTCGAGTTGGATCCACATGGAACTCGAGAGCCCGCCTCCGAGGTTCAGAGCGGTTTCGACGTGAAAGCTGGTGAAGCTTTTTCCATCCCCGAGAAGCCTGGCCAGACCTTGGAGAGTGGCGCTCGGGGCGTAGAGGATCGCCCATTCGCCGGAGCCGGAGGAGATGAGAACGGTGCGGCGCGAGAAGCTCTTGGAATCGAGACCGGCGCAGGATTTGCCGCCTTCGATCAGAAAGGGACCTCCCTGGATGGCCTGGGTGGCTCCCAACAGGTTGGCCTCCGTGGCATCAGCGGCCTTCAGCAGGCTGATGGAATTCCATTTCACCACCACCAGTCCGCTGGCGGGGCCTGCCTTGGATTCGAGTTGGCCGAAGCGAACGGAGTCGGAGATCACGATGCCGAGCGGCATTCCGTCAGGCTGGGTGAAGCCCCCGTTGCAGCCTGCGAGTGCGCGCGAGGCGGTGAAAGCGTCGCCGAGGGTTTTCCACGGAGCGAGCTTGGTGGCCTGGCGATCGATGACCCGCAAGCTTTCGGTCTTTTGATTGAAATGGTAGCCATGGAGGGTGGCGACTCTTTCTCCCGGACCCAGTGGGGCATCGAAGTGGAGATATTGCCCGGCCTGGCAGGAGGCGATGCTGACAAGCAGGAGCAAAAGGGGGGACCAGCGTCTCATGGGCGGGCAGGGCAGAGGACCAGGTAGTTCCGTACCGGGTTGTTCCAGATGGGACGGACGAATGAAGGGCCACCTTGCACCGAGGATGAGATCCACAGTTCGGATGAGCGGCCACCATCGAGGTTCAGCGCGGATTTCCCCGGCCATCCGGCAGGGCTGGAGGAAGCCAGGGCGTCGGCCAACTGGGCGAGGGAACACGGAGCGGAGCGGGCCATCAGCCAGCGGGTGCCTCCGTCCCAGAGCAGGAAGGAACGTGCGCTGATTTTGGTGGCCTCCAGCTTGGCCACCGCCTTTCCGGATTCGACCAGAAGTGGGCCGGCCTGCAGCAGATCGGGCAACCTTCTCGCGGCAGCAACTCCAAGCACTTCGCGTCGGACGATGCCGCAGCGTCCATGGACATCCCGATACCAGAGGGCACTGCCGAGCGAAGAGCCACCGTTCCAGGTTCCGGAAAAGGTGCCACCGCTGGCAAGCAGTCCGAGCGGAGCGCCCTCAGGAGTGAAGAAACCGGCATTGATGGCGGCCAGTCCATTGATCGAGGCTCCAGCCTGAGAGCTGTTCTGCCAGGTCGAGGCCGGGCCCTTCGCTTGGTCGAGCACCCTCAGCCGATGGGAGCGGGAATCGAAGGAGACGCCTTCGATGGAGATGGCCCCGAGCGTGGTCAGCAGCCGCTGTGGTGCTTGAAGTGCAGCTTCCTCGATGACCGCGGCCTTGGGCTCGACGGCGGGAGCGGGTTCGGCAGGTTTGGGTCTGGATGGACGCGCGGGACGCTGCGCCGGAGCACAACCTGAGGTGGCGAGGATGAGGCCAAGGACCAACCAGCGGGAACCGTTCACGCGCGACGAATGCCACGAACCCGACCGAAACGCAAACGAACATCGAGGAGCTACTTGCAGGCCACACCCAGCAGGGTCTGGAATCTGGGCGCTTCGGATTCCCGGTCGGCCACCACGGTTTCGATGTGGGTGAAACCGGAGTGCTCCAGCATCGAGGCCAGATCACTCTCGGAGAATCCCAGCCAGCGGTCTGCATAAAGCTCGCGGGCCTCCTCGAAGTTGTGTTGCACGAGATCGAGGACCACGAGGCGACCGCCGGGCTTGAGCAGGCGATGGGCGGCATCAATGGCCTTCTGCGGATGCTCGGCATGATGCAGGGCCTGGCTCAGAAAGGCCAGATCCACGCTGTTGGGCTCGATTGGAGGCTCCTCAATGTCGCCCAGACGATATTCGAGATTCGGGAGGTTGTGCTTTTGGGCAAGTGACCGGCCGAACTCCACCATCTTCGGGGAAAGATCCACGGCGATGACTTTTTCCGCCCGCTGGGCCAGAAGCTGGGATAGGGTGCCTTCGCCTGCGCCGAGGTCGGCGACGACCTGATAGGTCATGGTGCGCAGCAGGGCCTCCGCCAGGGCCTTCCAGGAGCGGCCGGGGACGTAGTCCTTTCCAAAGCGTCCCGCGAGCTCGTCGAAGTAGGCGCGCGCATGGTCTTTCCGCTTCCGCAACAAATGACGCAGGGCTGAGGCATCCGACTCCACCTCCCGGATTTCCTTGGCCGCGAGGCGCGCCACGTCCATCAGATCCGGAGCGGCCGCGCAGGAGTAGATGTTGTTCTTCCCACTGCGAGCATCCTCCACCAGCCCCTCTGTCTTGAGCTGGGAAAGCTGGGTCGAGATGCGGCTCTGACCCATGCCCAGGATCTCCTGCAGCTCCGCCACGGAAAGGGCTTCACAGTCCAGCAGCATCAGGATCCGGATCCTCGTGGGGTCCGCGAGCAGCTTCAGGGATTTCAGCATTGACGGCATGGCTGAGCCGCTTGTATCAACGCATCACGATTTGACGATACGAAAATTCGAAACCGCATGAGCACCTACATTTTCTCCTCGGAGTCCGTCGGCGAAGGCCATCCAGACAAAGTCGCAGACACCATCTCCGATGCCATTCTCGACGCCTGCCTCGCCTACGATCCGAAAAGCCGCGTCGCCTGCGAAACGTTCGTGAAGAGCAATGTGGTGGTGGTCGGCGGCGAGATCACCATTCCCAAGCTCCAGAACGCCAAGAAGGGCACGACCAAGCCGATCGACGAGGTCATCAATGTCGGAAAGATCATCCGCGATGCGGTCCGTGGCATTGGCTACACCAACAGCGACGACGTCTTCCACGCCGACCAGATTTTCATCAACAATTACCTGACCATCCAGAGCCCGGACATCGCCCAGGGCGTCGATGCGAAGGAAGCCGAAGGCAAGAAGCACGGCGAGCAGGGTGCCGGCGATCAGGGCATCATGTTCGGATACGCCTGCAATGAAACGCCTGAGTTGATGCCCGCGCCGATCATGTTCGCCCACCGTCTCGGTCGCGAGCTGACGAAGATCCGCA
>JAIXVN010000593.1 GCA_027483005.1 Verrucomicrobiaceae bacterium | reverse complement strand
CGCGGCAGGCACTTGGATCGCAATTACGACCTCCTCAACTACATCGGTACCCGCCCGCGGACGAGCTACCTCGCCCGCGTCAAGAATCCGAATCCCGGAATGCCGGATGCTCCCTTCATCGGCAAGGCCACCATCCACATGGCTTGAAGAGACTCAAGACTCCAAGACACAAGATTCAAGACAAGATGACGAACCGTTCGATGAACCAGAAAGTGACGACTTCAGGCGGGCCCTGTCCTCTTGAGTCTTCCAGTCTTACGTCCTGCGTCTCCCTCTAATCCTTTCCTATCCGACGACCCATGGCCCACGCCACCCCCACCGCCCCGGAGACCCACAAGGGACCCAAACTCCCGGTGCTCGAACGTGAGAAGTTGATTCTCAACGGACGCTCGTATCACTGGATCACCGACCGGATTTGCGGAGTGCTTGAAAACAAGCAGCCTGCCATTTGGTGGGTGCTCTTCATTCCGTCCGCCATCATCGCCCTCATCGGCGTGGTCGGTGGCCTCTCGATCCTGGTTTCCACCGGTGTCGGCGTCTGGGGCATGACCAACACGGTCTTCTGGGGCTGGGACATCACCAACTTCGTGTTCTGGATCGGTATCGGCCACGCAGGAACCCTGATTTCGGCGATTCTTTTCCTGACCCGACAGAACTGGCGAACCTCCATCAACCGAGCCGCCGAAGCCATGACGATCTTCGCGGTGATGTGCGCCGGCATTTTCCCGGCCTTCCACGTGGGTCGCGTCTGGTTCGCCTGGTTCCTTGCTCCGGTCCCGAATGCCAACGCCATCTGGCAGAACTTCAAGTCGCCGCTGCTCTGGGACGTGTTCGCGGTTTCGACCTATTTCACCATTTCGCTGATCTTCTGGTATCTCGGCATGGTCCCCGACCTCGCCACCATTCGTGACCGCTGCAAGCCCGGCCTTCGCAAGCTCCTTTATGGGATCTTCTCGATCGGCTGGCGCGGTGGCAACCGCCAGTGGAGCCACTACGAGATGGCTTATCTTCTGTTGGCCGCGCTTTCGACCCCGCTCGTGCTCTCGGTGCACTCGGTCGTGTCCTTCGACTTCGCCACCTCGGTCGTCCCCGGCTGGCACACCACGATTTTCCCGCCCTACTTCGTGGCGGGTGCCATCTTTGGTGGCTTTGCCATGGTGCTCACCATCATGATCCCGGCCCGCTTCATCTACGGCCTCCAGGATATGATCACGATGAAGCACATCGACAACATGGCGAAGATCATCCTGCTCACCGGCACGATCGTCGGTTACGCCTACCTGATGGAGCTCTTCGTTGCGTTCTACTCCGGTGCGCAATATGAAGCCGCCGCTTTCAAGTATCGTCTGGTCGGTCCCTATTGGTGGGCCTACCTCGCGATGATGTCCTGTAACGTGCTTTCCCCGCAGATCTTCTGGTTCAAGTGGGCGCGTGAGAACCTCTGGGTCGTCATGGGTGTCTGCATGTGCGTGAACATCGGCATGTGGTTCGAGCGCTTCGTGATCATCGTCACCACCCTCGCCCGCATGTTCCTTCCCGGTGATTGGGCCTACTACAAGGCCAGCCCGGTGGAAATCATGCTCTTCGTCGGCACGATCGGGATGTTCCTCGCGCTCTTCCTCCTCTTCCTGCGCTTCCTGCCCTGCATCAACATCGCCGAGGTGAAGTGGACCCTTCCGGAGTCGGATCCGCATTTCGACGACATCCATGACCATCCGGACCACGGGGTCGTGAAGGAAGCCGCCTACCAGCAGGAGCTCGCTCAGGCCAAGCACTGAAAACTGAAAACCTGAAACCGAAAACTTTTCCGTGAGCACCACCCGCAAACGCGTTTACGGCTACCTTGCCGAGTTCAAGAGCGCCTCCTCCCTCTACAAGGCGGCGGAGAAGGTTCGCGACGCCGGCTTCAAGAAGTGGGATTGTTACTCCCCATATCCCATTCACGGCCTCGATGGCGCGATGGGCATGAAGCGTTCGATCCTTCCATGGTTCGTCTTTTTCGGCGGCATGACCGGGACGTTCACCGGGTTTTTCCTGGCCTCCGCCACCCAGACCAATGTCTGGAGCTGGGTTCCCGGTCTGGCCAAGGCCATCGAGACCTATCCGACCATCGTTCAGGCGAAGCCGACCAACATCTTCACGGTGCCGGCCTTCTTCCCGATCATGTTCGAGCTGACGATTCTCTTCTCCGGATTCACGGTTCTGTTCGGACTGCTGGCCCTGATGAAGCTGCCGCGCCTCAACCATCCTCTCTTCGCCAGCAACCAGTTCCACCGCGCCACCGACGATGGATTCTTCATCGCCGTCGAGGCCCGCGACGCGAAATTCAGCCCGGAAGCCACCCGCAGCTTCCTCGAAGGGATCGGCGGAACGAGCATTGAACTCGTTGAAGAAGAGGATTCCTGATTCAGCCGCTGAACCCTGAACACTTCAAACTGAACACTCTTCCCTGATGCGCTACTTCTTCCTCGCCTACGCGATCATCGCGGTTCTTGTGGTCGGAATCTTCGGATTCCGCGGCCAGAAGTTCACGCAACCTCCTCTCCGGATCTTTCCGGACATGAAGGAACAGGACAAGCTCAAGGCCCAGAAGAACGATCCGTTCTTCGCGGACGGCATTGGCTCCCGCAAGCCGGTCACCGAGACCCAGCCACGTGGTTTCGATGAGGAAGGCAAGACCATCCTGGGAGGCATTCCGGAAGCCGAATTCGGTGGTGGCACCGGCTACTACTTCACCGGCCACGTTGGCGATTACTTCGGCAGCGGCATGCCTGAGGAACTGGCACTCACCGCCGAGAATGCCCCGGCCCTGCTGCGTCGCGGCGAAGAACGTTATGGAATCTACTGCGCTCCTTGCCATGGCAAGTCAGGCAACGGGGCCGGCATCACCAGCCAGTATGGCGTTCCTGGGATCGCGAACCTCACCCTTCCGACCTTCAAGGACGAAACCTATCCCAACGGTCGTCTTTTCGAAACCATTTCCAAAGGCAAGGGCAACATGAGCGGCTACGCCTACAATATTCCTGTCCGCGATCGCTGGGCCATCATCGCCTATGTCCGCGCGATTCAGGTCGCCAAGGAAGCCCCGTATGATGCCGTGAAAGCGGCCTTCGATGCGGGAATCAAGAACCAATCCAGCGCGCACTAACCTCCTTTCCCGACAGAAATGGCTCACCACCACGTCACCTCCGCCGACATTCCCGCCAACGGCGAGCACCTCGATCCCTCGAAAGTTTCGAGGGTCAAATCGCTTGCCCTCGGCGTGGCCGGAATCGGCTCCCTGATCAGCGTCTGGCTCCTGTTCTTCGGACCGGAGAAATACCAGGGCTGGTATTCCTACTCCTGGGTCTTCGCGCTCTTCTTCTTCTTCACCCTCGCGATCGGCGGTTGCTTCTGGACGCTGCTGCACAACGTCTCGAACTCCAGTTGGGGAACGTCGGTGCGGCGGATTTTCGAGAACCTCGGCTCAGTGTTCCCGTGGCTGTTCATCTTCGCCATTCCGCTGCTCTTCCCCGGGGTTCAGAAGTATCTCTTTGAATGGATGACCATCCATCGCGAGGCCACCGGCGACATCCACAAGTATCTGGAGGATCACAATCCGTTACTTGCGCACAAGTTCTTCTACATGAACATCTTCTGGTGGTATGTCAGGTTCTTTGCCTATTTCATCTGCATGGGACTGGTCATCAACCACCTCCGCAAGCTCTCCACGGGGCAGGATACCGATCCCAATCCTGGAACCCGCCGGCTTTTCAGCGCCCGCTCGCGCTCAACCGGAACGCTCATCATCTTCGCCTGCACGATCACCTTCGCCGGCTTCGACTGGTTGATGGGTCAGGATTACACCTGGTTCTCCACGATGTGGGGTGTCTATCTCTTCGCCGGTGCCGCCCTGAACTCGATGGCCGTGATCGTTCTGACCGCCGCCTGGTTGAAGAGTCAGGGCTACCTCAAGAATGTCGTCGGGCCCGAGCATTTCCACATCATGGGCAAGCTGATGCTGGCCTTCACGATCTTCTGGGCCTACGTTTCCTTCTCCCAGTATTTCCTCATCTGGTATGCGGACATCACCGAGGAGACGAAGTACTTCCTCATCCGCAACACCGACGGGTGGAACACCGGCATGATTGCCCTGGTCTTCGGTCACTTCGTGATTCCCTTCGTCATCCTCCTCCAGGCCTGGCTGAAGCGGAACCCCAAGACCCTCGCCGTCATGGCGGTTTACACCCTGGTGATGCACGTGCTCGATCACTACCTCATCACCATCCCCGAGCGCGGGATCTCGCTTGGCAACATCAACCACACGGTTTTCGGAGAAATCACCCCCTCAATCGACGGAGCCTTCTGGGGCGACATCCTCGCCTTCGTGACCATCGGGGCCGGTTTCCTGTTCTTCTATCTCCGGGCTCTCGGCCAGCACGCGCTCTACCCGCACCGCGATCCCCGCATCCTCGAATCCGCCAACATTTCCAACTGATCCGACCGGCATCCGGAACCTCGACCTTTTGCACTGATGTCCTCTTCACGCGACAATCCCCTGACCCGCTTCTCCGCCTTCATCTGGGGAATCGGCAGCTTTCTCATCTTCACGGTGCTGTTGCTCATTTTCTGGGCGGGCCGTGACCAGACCTCGACCCTCGAAGACGCCGCCGCCGCGAAGCGCTACGAGACGAAGACCAAGGTGGATGCCTCCCAGGACGCCGGCCTCGTTTACAAGGAGATCGAGCCAGGCAAGAAGGTTCAGGTTCCGCCGCATGATGTGTTCGAGCTGGTCGGCAAGCAGCTCGCCGCCGCCAAGCCGGTGGCGGTCGAGAAGCCGGAGCAGGTGGTGCCTGGATCCGCGACTTCGAAGAAGCTTGAAGCTGCCCCGGCAGCGGACACCACGGCCATCGACAAGGCTCCTGCTGCCGACGCTCCAATCGACCCTGCCGTGATGGAGAAAGGCAAGGCTGCCTTCCTGATTTGTTCAGCTTGCCATGGTCAGAACGGTGAGGGAACCGTCGGTCCTCCTCTCGCGGGTTCCGAATGGGTGGCCGGTCCGGTCTCCAACCTGATCCTCATGCAACTTCGTGGCCTGCAGGGGGCCATCAAGGTCAAGGGCAAGGAATACAATGTCCCCGGTGGCATGGCCGCCATGGCTTATCAGGATGATGCCACGATCGCAGCGGTCCTCACCTACGTCCGCAACAGCTTCGGCAACAAGGCTTCCGCCGTGACTCCCGAGCAGGTTGCCGCCCTGCGCGGTGAAGTTGGCAAGCCGCAGGTCACCGCCGCTGAACTCAAGAAGCCCTGACGCGTTTCCTTTCGAACCATTTTCACGATGTCCCAAGACACTTCCAACAGCCCGGAAAAGGACGCGATTGTGCGTGCCTCGATCGACCGCTCGCTGCGCCATCCGGTGATGTTCTTCTTCACCAGCGGCGCCGCCTGGCTTGCGGTTTCCATCGTGCTCGGAGTCATTGCCTCGGCCAAGAACCATAGCCCCGACTTTCTTTCCGGCTGCGCATGGCTGACCTATGGCCGGGTGTTTCCAGCCCACATCAACGCGCTGATCTACGGATGGGGTGCCCAAGCCGCTTTTGGAGTCATCATCTGGCTGATGTCCCGCCTTTCCCGTCAGGAATGCCGGGCTGCCGGAACGATCCTGACCGCGGGTCACATCTGGAATCTCGGTGTCTCGCTTGGCATCCTGGGCATTCTCTCCGGTCATGGCACCGGCATGCCATGGATGGAGTTTCCCTTCTTCGCGTGGCCGGTGCTGCTGATCAGCTACACGGCCATCGTGATCTGGTCGTTGGTGCAGTTCCGCGTCCGGCCCAGTGGCCATACTTATATCTCGCAGTGGTTCCTGGTGGCTTCGGTGATCTGGTTCCCATGGGTCTATCTCACGGCCAACGTTCTTCTCCACTGCATGAGCGGCCATCCAGTGATGGCCGCCGGGATCAACGCCTGGTTCAGATCCGCCATCCTGCTGCTCTTCTTCCTTCCAGTGGGCATCGGAACCGCGTTTTACCTCGTGCCGAAGGTGACCGGCAAGCCGATCTACAGCTACACGCTCGCCCAGATCGGGTTCTGGTCGCTGGCGATCATCGCGCCATGGACTGGGATGCAGAAACTCACCGGAGCTCCCATTCCCTACTTCCCTCCCTATCTCGGTGCCGCCGCCACGGTGCTGATCGCCATCCCAGCCTTCACCGTGGCCGCCAACCTGATCGCCACGGCCTTGAGTTCCGGTGAAACGGTGTCGCACAGCCCGACCCTGCGGTTCACTCTCGCGGGACTCGTCTGCCTCGCCCTTTTCGGCGGAGCGGCGGTCTTCCTGAATCTTCCGAACAGCACGCTCCCGCTGACCCAGTTCAGTCTCTCAGGCTATGGTTTCGATATCCTCGGTCTCTATGGCTTTTTCAGCCTGGTGATGTTTGGGGCGATTTACTTCATCGTGCCACGCATCACCCGTCGCGAGTGGCTTTCCCGCCGCCTGATCAAGATGCATTTCTTCCTTTCCGTTTACGGAGTGGTCACCGTGGCGCTGGTTGCCCTGTTTGGTGGCCTTCAGCAGGGAATTGGCCAGGAGCAGTTCGACCAGGGTTGGGACAATGCGGCCGCCCGCGCGACCCCCTATGCCATCGCGACGACGCTTGCCTGGTGTTTCATCCTTTTCTCCAACGTTTTCTTCTTCATGCACCTGACCTTGATGTGGCTTCGTCTCGGTCGCCGCTCCTCCCATCCGACCCTCCTGGTTGACTCGCATCACAGCAGTCCGCACGGCCCGGAAGGGGACATCGACAACGCGGGTCCCGGAACCGCAGCCGCCTCCGCCCACTGATCTCCGTTTCGGATTCCACAACCTGAATTTCGAAATTTCCACTCCATGAGCTTCCGCAATTTCCTTCTGGGCATCTTCGCCAGCTTCTCCCTCGCGTGGGGAATGGTGGTTGTTTACCCGTTCTTCAAGATGCGCGCCCTCGAGCCGATCGTCCTTACCGAGGCGGCCGACGGCAAGGATGGCCTCTATTTCCCGAAGCGTGCCGGGCGCGTGGCGAACGGAGCCGCAGTCTATGCCGCGAATGGCTGCTACCTCTGCCACACCCAGGTCATCCGTCCGACCTATGCGGGCAATGACCTGTATCGCGAGGATTGGGCCGGCCTGAAGGACAACGGCGAAGGCCTCGACACCCGTCGCGAGACGAACGCCTACGATTTCGAAGGTGAGAAATTCGCCCAGATCGGAGTCAGCCGCCTGGGACCCGATCTTTCCAATCTTGGACGTCGGGTGGAGGCCATTTATGCCAAGGGCAGCAGCCCGGAAGTCTGGCTCTACAAGCATCTCTACAGCCCGCGTGGTCCGGTGGAGCGTCGCAAGTCGGACTGCCCGGATTTCCGTTTCCTGTTCGAGGAGCGCGAGATCAAGGGCAACCCCTCGTCTGATGCGCTGCCGTTCGACGTGGCTGAGGGCAGGGAGATCGTCCCGAATTCCGATGCCAAGGCGCTCGTCTCCTACCTGCTCTCCCTGAAGAAGGACGATGCGGTCCCCGCAGCCTTGAATTTCGCGCCTGCTAAAAAGAAGGCCGACGGTTGAAACTCTCCAACACGCTACTTTAGTCCGACATGTCCGATCCAATTCAGAAGCCCGATCTTGATGACTCGATCAATGTGACCGAGACACACGGTCGCATCGCCCGCCAGGCGGCGGCGGCGGCGCGTGAGAACAAGCTTGGAGAAGATGGAACCCAGCCGGTTTCACTTTGGCTCTTCCTGGCCTTGGCCGTGGTGCTGATCATCGCCGGTGGTGTGCTTGGCAGCAGCGGCAGCCTGTTCGCCTACGGAACCAGTTTCCGCGAAGGCTATGTCCGCAAGCCGGCGCCGGGCAAAAAGGACGAGGGCCCACAGGCCAAGATTGCCCTTGTTGCCTATTCCGCCAAGGGAGCAAAGATTTATTCCGCCAAGTGCGGCGGGTGCCACGGTCCGGGTGGCCAGGGTGACGGAGCCAACTATCCTTCGCTTGCAGGCTCCGCCTGGGTCAAGGGTGAGACCGAGCGCTTTGCGATGATCGTTCTGAACGGCCTGCAGGGCCCGACCAGCACGGGCAAGGCCTACGGTGCTGCCGGGATGCCGGCGCAGGGTGGCGGAATGAGCCCTGAAGACCTTGCGGGAGTGATGACCTTTCTCCGCAATGGCTTTGGAAACACGGTCGGTGATGTCGTGACCGTGGACATGGCCAAGGCCGCCATGGAGATTTCCGGGAAGCGTGCGAAGACCGGCCAGCAGGTCGATGCCGTCGAACTCGAAGCCGATCACAAGAAAAACCTTCCGGGCGACCCGCTCGATCCGAACATCCTCGTCGATCCGGTCACCCTCGCCCCGGCTGCGGCCAAGTAAGGAACCACCAAACTTTTGCCAACTCGCATGAGCGCTCACGCCCACACCGATCACGCCCACGACGATCATCATCACGATGATCACCACCACAATCCGGGCTTCATCCAGAAGTATATCTTCT
>JAIXVN010000640.1 GCA_027483005.1 Verrucomicrobiaceae bacterium | reverse complement strand
GAGGCGACCGACACCATGGTTGGCATGGCGGCGGCAACCGCCATCAGGGTGACAGCAGTGCGACTGGTTCGATACAATGGCGTTTTTTGCATGGTTGGCGGTTGGTTCTTGCCGGGGTTCACGAGTTTTGGAAAGCGATTTTTTCTGAAAGAATCATTGGTCTCCGGTGGGGGCTGCGCCCTTGCGGAATTCGAGGGTTTTGGTGGCACCTGAAGGATCGACGTACTCGACCTCAATCTTCTCAGGAGTGACGGATTTCAGGAGGTAATCCTTCTTGTCGGAGCCCGGAGGCAGCGAAAAGCGGGTGTTCTCCTCGACCTTGAACTGCTTGCCGGATTCACCCAGGGCCTCAAGGGTCAGGACGGCGGAGCGGTCATACTGGTAGTAGTTCGGCTTGATCGTATCCAGAATGCCCTGGGGGATCTCGTAGATCTTGCCCTTCTTGTTTTCCTTCTGGTCCTCGATCTTCACGTAGGTCTTGTCCTCGATCGCGTTGGTACGGGGATTCTTCTCCTGGCGCTTCTCAGCGGACAGGAACTTGAAGCGGTTCGCCATCGGCGGTGCGACGAAGAACAGGTCACCGGGCTTCGCCATCGCGGCGGAGCTGACACGGTTGACGCCCCTCTTGTTGTCGGCGTACTTGAACGAATAGTTTCCGGCACCATCGTCGATTCCGGGCTCGAGGAACCATTGCAGGGCCTCATCCGACTGATACACGAGCTTGGCGATCAGGCTGGGATGAGACTTTTCCTCGTTCGGATTGGTCTTGGCGTTGAACTCCTCAAGGTTCGAGAAGCCATCGTCGTCCGGGTCCTTCTGGAGGGCATCTCCGAAGCCGGGATCGATGCGGTTCTCAAGCCACCAGGTGTTTGGAACAGGCGGATGAACCATCTCGCCCTTGACCAGATCAATTGGCACAGTGGGAGCGGACTTTTTGACAAACAGGGCAATGCCGGTGAACAGATCGACCGGGCGATCCCCATCCGCCCCTTGGGACCAGACCCGCTTCTGGGTCAGGGAACTGAGGGCCCGGGGAATGGCTTCCGCCCCCTGCACGGCCGTGTTCTTGCCTCCTCCACCCTTGGGGTTGTTGGGGAATTCTTCGGACACTCCGTTGACCTTGGACCAGCCAAGGTAGGCCAGACCTGCGGCCGCCACAACGGCGGCACCTATGGCGGCTTTTTCGTAATTTTGGGAAATCCAGGACATCGAGATCAGGAAAATCGGGTTAGATCAGGGTTTGGGAAGTTCCTTGGTTGGAAGGAACTGAAGCACATCGATTCGCAGGAACACCGTGAGTTCCTCGTCGCCGAGCACCTTTTGGAGGATGCGTCCGGAATCCGGGGCGGCAGGCTTGGCGGCAGCAGCCGGAGCAGCAGGGGCAGGCGTTGCGGGGGCCGCCTCGCCGGGGATCACGAATGCGCCACCTCCGAAAGGATCGCTGCCGGGAGCACCTGCCGCTGGCTTGGCGGTCTCGAACTTGGCGTCCTCCGGTCCCGGGCCCTTGTCCCTGGCATTGTTGATGCGGATGCTACGAATGCTGTAGTAATAAGTATCCGAAGCGCCAAGCGCGGTGATGAACTCCCGAACCGAGCGCTCGATCCCGGTGAAGGTGACTTCAAAGGAAAGTGGGCGATAGATCGAATCCTTTGGATCGAAGGTTCCACCGCCTTCTTCCACGAGGGGACTGCGATAAACGTTCTTCAGCTCCGTGGGAGCGGCCGTGGCGAGGGACGTGAAGAGTTCGGAGGCAGCGCCGAGCTGGTAGTCGAGGATGCCGGTGGCCCCCTCCTTGGCGAGAGCACCACCCTTGTAGGCCTCGAAGCCGAGGAAGAAGGCATCCGGAACGGTGGTCTTGGAGGCCTTGAAGGCCTCGCGGACCTTGGTGTCGGCCGCCTTGAGGTTGTCGATGAACTCCTGGCCGCTGAGCTTTTTGAGGGACTCCGGCCGGTAGGAGGAAAAGTTCGACTGGAGCTTGGTGAGATCCGAGCGGTAGTCGTTCAGCGCCTTCTTCTTGGCCTGGGCGAGATCAGCGCTCGGATAGATCGAGAGCTTTTCGGCCTCGGCCACCTTGGCGGAATTGGCGATGTATTCGTCGAGGCTGGCTTGATAGTTGCCGGAGCTGTGTGATCCGAGGAACACGAGGGCTCCCGTCGCAACGACGGTGATGCCGCTGAGGGCGGCGACGAAAGAATTGTCCTTGATCCAACTCATTGGGAAATCTGGGGAAATGGGTTACTTGATGGCCACCGGGCGGGCCAGAGGCAGGATGATTTCGAATGGCAGGGCGAACTCGCCGGCTTCGGCCTTGGGCTTGACCTCGATGAGGATCTTCTCATCCGGGATCTCGATCTCCGTCTTGCCATCGGGGCCAAGCGTCTTGAACTTGAAGTGGGTGGAGTTCCCTTCCTTCAGCTTCTTGAGCAGGGCGGTGACGAGGTTCTGGCTCTGGGGATTCTCCCGCCACAGCCCGCGAATGCGGATGGCGTTGGCGGTGGACTCGGGCGCTTCGGGAGCAGCTGCCGGCCTCTTGCCCTTCACTGGCTGAACCGGAGCGGCTGGGGCTTTCACCTCAATGAGGGAGGAAGTCCCGTAGGCAGAGGCGACGAAATCCGCTTTCACGACTTCAGTGCCGACTCCCGAAACCTTGGGCGCGCCTTCCGCAGCAGCCGGAGGAAATGGGTTGTGATCGGCGAGCGGAACCAGCTCGGTGAGCCAGACGGCATCACTGGCGAAAGCACCACGTAGCTCGGCAACGGCATCCACCCAGAAGGTGCGGTCGGCCTCTGCGTTGACGTAGGCATCGGCCACGCGGCGGAGGTCAGCCTCTTTCTTGAGCAGGGCGGTGATCTCAGCCTGAACCGGCGCGAGTTTCTCCGCCGCATCGCTCATGGTCTTGGCCTCGTCGGCGGCCTTTCGAGCCGCCATGGTCTGGAAGCCCGCATAGGCACCGGCACCCGCGATCAGGATCGCGGCGGCGGCGATGAGCAGCGGTTTGCGCCGTTCGGCAGCGCGTGACTGCTCGACGGTCGCTGGCACGAGGTCGATGTTGATCTTGGCCTTGCCGATGCCACGAAGGCCCAGGCCGACAAGCTCGCCCATCATGTGGGCCTCGCTCTGGAGGCGATCGACATCCACCGACTTGCCAATGGTGACAATGCCGAGGGGATTGAAGATCTCCACCGGCAGGTGAAGCTTCTCTTCGAAGAACTCCCGCGTGTAAGGCAGGCTGGAGCCACCGCCGGCCAGGAAGACGTGCTTGGGAGCATTTCCACCGTGCTGGCTGCGATAGTAGTTCGTGGTGCGGGCGATTTCCGCCGGGAGGCGGGTCAAGGCATTGCGGATCGTCATCGCGAGCGCGGCGACGGATTCGTCAAGCTGCTCGGTGTGGCCGCCACCCAGGGCGACGAGGCCATTGGTGACCTTCTGGCTTTCCGCCTCGATAAAGGAAACGCCGTACTCCTTGGCGATGGCCGCCGTGATGGACACGCCACCGATGGCGATGCTGCGGGTGAAGAAGCGGGCTCCTTCGACGTAAAGCAGGTTGGTGGTCTTGGCCCCAATGTCGATCAGGAGAATCGGCTCCTCGACGTTGCCATAGACCGCCCGGAACGAGTTGTAGAGGGCCATCGGGGCGACATCGACCTCGGCGGTGATGAGACCGTTTTCGTTGACGCCGCGGTTGATCTCGTCGCGGGCATCAGCCTTGATGGCGACGATGACGAGTTCCTTTGCGCCGGCGCTTTTCCGAAGCTCGTAGTCCCAGACGACCT
>JAIXVN010000064.1 GCA_027483005.1 Verrucomicrobiaceae bacterium | reverse complement strand
TCGAGGCGGGCAAGCTGCTCCGTCAACATTTCGGCCGGGAGGCCGTGGTGGATGAGGCGACGCATCACGACATCAAGTTGGCGCTGGACAAGCAGTCGCAGGATCTGATCACCGGGCTGTTGCTGGACGCACGACCGGATGACGCGCTTTACGGCGAGGAGGGTCTCGCGGGAAACCAGTCGGCTCCCCGCCAGTGGATCGTGGACCCCATCGATGGGACGGTGAACTTTTACTACGGCATCCCGCACTTCTGCGTGTCGATCGCCCTGCGGGTGGATGGGGAGATCACGGTTGGAGTGATCCATGACCCGATGGTGGGCGAGACCTGGACGGTCGAGGCGGGCGGACCTCCCTTGTTGAATGGCGTGCCGATCCAGGCGAGCTCGCGCGAGTTGTTGGAGGAGTCGATCCTTTTCGTGGGATGCGGCAAGGACGGCGATGCGCTGAATGTCGGCCTCGAGCGGTTTCGCAAGGCCTCTCTTCGGGCGCGGAAGATGCGGATGATGGGCTCGGCGGCGCTGGGCATGGCCTACATCGCCAGCGGCAGGCTGGATGGCTACATCGAGTCGCGGATTTCCCTGTGGGACATCGCGGCCGGCAAGCTGCTCGTCGAGGCGGCCGGGGGCGCGGTGGATCTGCAACCGGTGGCTGGAAAGCCGGATGTCTGGGCCATCGTCGCGACGAATGGCCGCATCCCGATCGCGGAAATCCTTTGAGTTTTCCGAGGAATCGAAGGCCTTCGAAACCATTCATCCCAGCAGCAAACCCATGATCGGCATCGGCTACGACGTTCATCGTTTCAAGGAAGGTCGCCCACTGATTCTGGGTGGCGTCGAGATCCCGCACAGCCATGGCTTGGATGGTCACTCGGACGCGGATGTGCTGTGCCATGCCTTGGCGGACGCGGTGCTGGGCGCGCTGGGGCTGCCGGACATCGGCTTCTATTTTCCTCCCGGAGATCCCTCCTGCGCCGGCATCTCATCGCTGAAGATCCTCGAAAAATGTCGGCAACTTGCGGACGAAGAAGGGCGCACCCTGATCAACGTGGACGCGACCTTGGTGGCGGAGGCTCCGAAGGTGCTGCCCCACCGCGAGGCGATGAGGATCAACATCGGTCAGGCCCTGGGCATCCCGCCCCAGCGGGTGGGCATCAAGGCGACGACCAACGAGACCATGGGATTCGTGGGCCGGCGCGAGGGGATCGCGGCGATGGCGGTGGCGCAGGTGTCTTGACCCGAAGGCCTGCAGACTCCAGCTTGGGGCGTGTCTGAACTCAAAGCGCAGAAGCCGTATTTCGATGCGTGGTTGAAGCGGACCCGTCGCCAGCTTTCGAGGAGCGGGCGACTGTCGGAAATCTCCCTGATCCTCTCGACGGAGAGCGGCGAGAGCGCGGATGAGTGGAGAAGCCGCCTCAGGGGGCTTCTGGAAGGCGAGGAGCTGCCTTCGCTGGATCTGCTGATGAAGATCGACTCCCTTCTGGCGGGCCAGAAATCGCCCGATCACGGCGATTCGCCGGTCCAAGCGGACCTGTTCTAGCCATTTTCTGCATTGTGCAGAAGGATTCGCTGGTGCGAGAAACCTGTGGTCCCATCAAGGCTCCTCCGAAATTATTCGGACCTGCTCATGACATGGGTTGACTCGACTATTAAATAATGGAAAGCGGTTTCGCGCAAACCTCACGCACTGACCCTCTCATGCACCGATTGCCATCCAGAAACACCGTCCTCAGGTTCCGCACTTTGGCCATTTTTCTCTGGCTGGCTGTCCTGGCGTTTCCTGCGGGCCTTGCATTGCTGTTGTTCGGGATGATCTATGCGGTGAAAGCGGATGTGATTGCCGGCGCGCTGATCATCGCAGCCGGGGTGCTGCTCTACATCGTGGTGTGGTTTGTGAGCGCGAAGGCGAGGTGTCCCTTGTGCATGACGCCGCCTCTTCACCCGAAAAAGTGCCAGAAGAATCATCGGGCGGGGCGGCTATTCGGGAGCTATCGGCTGAAGGTCGCCACCAGCGTGATTTTTCTGAACCATTTCCAATGCCCCTACTGCGGCGAGGAGTCCAAGGTTACGGCCCGCAGCCGCCCGTCGTCCTCCGAGGGTTGACAGTGCGTTTTTCAAATCGGAAGGTCTGGCCCACGTTGACCATGAAACTCCCACAGTCCCTCCGTCTGAGCGCCATCGCTCTCGTGCTCGCCGCAGCTCCTGTGGCCCATTCCGAACCTGTCATGCCTGAAACACCAGCAGATGTCCAAGCGGCCCCGGCCGATGCCGTCAAGACCGCCTCGGGTCTTGCTTCCAAGATCCTCACCAAAGGCACCGGCACGGCGCATCCCACTGCGACCGACAAGGTGACGGTCCACTACTCCGGCTGGACCACCGACGGAAAGCTTTTCGACAGCTCGGTGAAGCGCGGCGAGCCGACCACCTTCGGCCTCAATCAGGTGATCAAGGGCTGGACCGAGGGCGTGCAGCTCATGGTCCAGGGAGAGAAGCGCCGCTTCTGGATCCCGGCCGATCTCGCGTATGGGGAAAATCCGGGCGGCGGCCGTCCGGGTGGCTTGCTCGTGTTCGACATCGAGCTCATCTCGATCAAGCAGGCTCCCAAGCTGGAAATTCCTGCCGACGCCGTGAAATCGGAATCCGGTCTGGCCTCCAAGGTTCTCACCAAGGGCACCGGCACCACCCATCCAGGGGCTGAAGACACCGCCAAGCTCAACATTACCATCTGGGTCGAGGGCGAAAAGGTCCAGAGCACGGCAGATCAGGGCGGTCCAGTGGATGTGCCGCTCGACAAGCTTTCCCTTGGCGGCCTTTCCGAAGGCATCCAGCTCATGGTGGCGGGTGAAAAGCGCAAGTTCTGGGTTCCGGCCAAGCTGGCCTTTGGAGCCAATCCTCCTCCGGGTGCTCCAGCGAGCGGCCTTGAGGTCGAAGCCGAGCTGATTTCCTTCAAGGCCGGCAATCCTCCTCCTCCGACCCCTCCCGATGTGGCGGCCGCTCCTGCCGATGCGGAAAAGACCGCCTCTGGACTGGCCTCGAAAGTCCTCTCCAAGGGCACCGGTGACAAGCACCCTGCCGCCAGCGACACCGTCACGGTCCACTACTCGGGCTGGACGACCGACGGCAAGCTCTTCGACAGCTCCGTCAAGCGCGGCGAGCCCACCAGCTTCCCGCTCACCGGCGTGATCAAGGGCTGGACCGAAGGCGTGCAGCTCATGGTCGTCGGCGAAAAGCGCCGCTTCTGGATCCCTGCCGATCTGGCCTACGGGGAAAATCCCGGCGGCGGTCGTCCCGGTGGTCTGCTCGTGTTCGACATCGAGCTCATCAAGATCGGCGAGTAATCCCGTCATGCATCCCAAGCCGATTCCAATGCTGACCGCGATCGCGGTGGTGTTGGCGTCGGCTTGCGTGAAGCCGCCTTCCACGATCCCGGCTGCCCAGCCGACGCCGGTGACCAAACCAAGCCCTCAGAAAAAGGGAGTGGTTTCAACCATCAGCCTCACCACCCTGTTCGAGCTTCAGCAAGCCGGACGGGTGCTGGCCCTCGATGCCCGTCCTGGGTTCGTCTATGCCTTCGGCCACCTTCCGGGCGCGGTGAACTTGCCCCGGGCTTCGTTTGATTCCGCGCTCGCCCTCCATGAGGCGGAGCTCAAGCGGGCGGTTGCCACAGATCGCGTGATCGTCGTCTATTGCACCGACGCCGCCTGCCCGGATGCAGCGGCCGTGGCGCAGCGCATTTCCACCCTCGGGCATCCGGTTTCCATTCTCGAAGGTGGCTTCGCTGCCTGGAAAGAAGCCGATCTCCCCACCGAATAAGTTTTTCAACCTCATGAGCACTCCCTCGTTCTCCAACGTCACCGTCGATGCCAAGGCCAACGTCTATTTCGACGGCCGCGTCGTTTCCCACACTGTCCGCTTCGAAGACGGCAGCAAGAAGACCCTCGGCCTGATCTATGCGGGCGAATATCACTTCGGCACCGCCGCGCCCGAGCGCATGGAGATCATCGCCGGTTCCTGTTCGGTGGTGCTCGATGGCAGCAGCGAAGTGCTCACGATCGAGGCTGGCTCGCACTTCGATGTGGCCGGGAACAGCGGCTTCACGATCACCGTCGCGGGTGAGATTTGCGAATACGTGTGTTCGTTCCTCGAAGCGTGACGAAATCGCCGCTTCCGCAGGGAGGGGTTTTCGCTCGCAAGGGTTTTCGAAATCCGGATGATCTCGGGCATCCGATGAGCTTTCGTTTGCCCGCACTGATGGCGGCCATCTCCCTGGGAATGGCTGCGGCGCTGAGCAGTTGCTCGATCCGGGTTCCGGTTCATCCGGAGGTCCAGCGGGTCACGGTGGCGACGGATCAGGCGCAGTCCCGGAGGCCCCAACCGGTGGCGAAAAGGGATCCGGATGTCCTGGTCTGGTTGCTGGCCGATGAGCTGCACACCGGCATGGTCTTTCCCTACGACTGGCTGGTGGAAAGCGGGTTCCGTCCGCCGAAAGGCTTTCCCAAGGCGAAGTATGTCACCTTGAGCTGGGGAAATCGCGAGGCCTACGTGCAGGAGGCCTGGCTCACCCCCTGGCAGGCGATCCGCGCACTTTGCTGGCCCTCGCCTTCGGTCATGGAGCTGATTCCGTTCGACTACGACGTCGTCGAGATCTGCCCGAATCAGCGGGTCTTGCGAAAACTCGTGCCGCGTGATCGCGGGCCTGCGGTGGCCGCTTTCCTCAATGGCTGCTCAAGACAGGGGCCGGATGGCCGGCCATGGTCGATCGGCAAGTCGAGTTGGGGCAGGGGAGCGCTGCTGGATTCCCCGCATTCCTACTTTTTGCCTCGTATCTGCAACATCTGGACGCTACAGGCCATGGAAGCCTGTGGATGTCGGATCCATCCATGGGGCGGACTGACGGCCAACGGGGTGATCCGTCAGGCCGAGAAGCCGGAGAACGGATTCGAGAAAGTCTGGGACGCCTATGCTGCCGATACTCCCCCCCAAAAGCCCTGACCTGGGACGCAGACGTTTTCTGACCACCACGGGAGCCTGGCTGGGAGCCTCGACCCTCGGGTGGGCAGCAGCCTCGAAGCGGGTCAAGACGGTCTCCATTTTTCACACCACCGACCTCCATGGCCACATCCTGCCCACGCGCAATTACGACGGCGTGGAGAACCTCGGCGGGATGGCCCGCTGCGTGACCCAGATCCGCCGGTGGAGACGGGAATGTCCGGACTCCTTGCTGGTGGACGTCGGCGACGTTTATCAAGGCACCGCCGCCGGGCTCGATTCCAAGGGCAAGGTGATGATCGAGCTGTTCAACCGTGTGGGCTACGATGCCTGGGCGCTCGGCAATCATGATTTCGACTGGGGCCGTGAAGCCCTCGAAGGTGCCCTGGACCACTCGAAATCACCCATCCTGACCGGCAATCTTGAACTCGGAGGCAAAAAGCCCGGTGCCCTCGAGGGAGCCTGGAAGAACGTCGTGCCATGGACCATGAAGGAGGTCGGCGGCTTCAAGATCGCCCTCATCGGCCTGGTGACTCCCGGGCTGCCCTACTGGCTGGCCCCGGAAACCTTGGCCGGCGTTTCTCCGAGCTCTCCGCTCGAATCCCTGCGCGCCAGCGTGGCGGAAGCCAAGGCCGCCAAGGCGAACGCGATCGTGGTCATGGGCCACATGGGCTGGCGCTTCGAGGATGATTTCGCCAACCCCGTCCGCGAGCTTCTGCGCGAGGTGAAGGAGGTCGATGTCTTCCTGGCCGGCCACACCCATCAGGACCAGCCGTCGTGGATGCTCAATGGCGCACTCTGCACCCAGGCCAGCTACCACGGCATCCATTGCGGTCGGGTCGATCTCGCCTTCGACCTCGAAAAGGGCAAACTCATCGACAAGCGCGCCTTCACCGTCCTGATGGATGAGCGCTTCGAGGCGGATCCCGCCGTCATCGAATCAGCCGAGCCGACCCTGAAAAAGTCCGCCGAACAGCTGGCCCGACCGGTCTGCAAGGTGACTGCACCCATCGATGGCAGCGGTCGCAACAGCCGCCTCGTCCAGATTCTTTGCGAGTCCTTCTCCGCCGCACTGAAAAAGCAGGGCACTGAAGTCGACGGCGTGTTCCATGGCAGTTTCAACACCGGTAACGTCTCCCCTGGCCAGAAAACCGTGGCCGATTGCTGGGAAATCCTGCCCTACGAGAATGTCCTCGTCACCGCCAGGCTCACCGCCGCCGAACTCATCGAGATCGTTCGCGAGGACGCGGCGGAGTCGAAGTCCGATCGCACGCTCTGGCCCTTCGAGTTGAAACTCGATTCCACTGGTCGGGTCGAACGCTTCACCTTCAAGGGTCAAGCGGTGCCTGATGGAGATCGTCGCTACACCATCGTCCTCAACAGCTACGATGCCCAGTCCGGCGGTCGCAAGTTGATGAAGCTCGCCGCCATCGTCGCCTCACCCGCCGCCGGGCGGAATCCCAGTGGCATCGAGGCCCGTGGGGCGCTGATCGACTACCTGCTGGATCGCGGCGAAATTTCGTGACTCGGTCAGTGCTTCAGCGAGCAGCGGTCCTGCAATTCGACGATGCAACTTTCCAGAAGAGCCTCGTCCATTTCATGCACATCGATGCCGATGCCGGGAGCTGTCAGAAGCAGGACGGTCAGGCGGCCGCCGAGATGCTCACGGAATTCCTCAAGGCCATCAAAGACCCGTCGTTTTCCGCCTGCCCCACGCAGATCAAGCGCTTCATGGGTGAGTGGCAGGTGCAGCGTCTCCACGACCTTGAGAATCCGCTCCGCAGCAGCGGGCGGGAGCAATCCGACCTTCGCCGAGTAGAGCGTGTCCAGCGCAAGCCCCACCGCCACGGCATGGGCGTGATCCAGTTCGTAGCTGCTCAGCGCCTCGATCTTGTGGGCGGCCCAATGCCCGAAATCCAGCGGTCGGCTGCTGCCGCATTCGAAAGGATCGCCGCCCTGCGCGATGTGCCGGGCATGATGCAGGGCGGAGCGCTCGACGCAGGTCTCTAACAGATCCGGATCGAGAAGCGCCAGGCCTTCGACGTTCGCCTCGATCCACTTGAAAAACTCCGCGTCCTTCACCAGCGCCACCTTGACCGCCTCGATCAAGCCGGCCCGGCGGGTCGTTTCATCCTGGGAATGAAGAAAAGCGAAGTCGTTCACCACCGCGAACGGCACGCCGAACGAACCGACCCAGTTCTTTTTTCCGAAGTGGTTGATCGCGCATTTCACCCCGACGCCGCTGTCGTCCTGGGAAAGCGTGGTGGTCGGGAAACGTACCAGCCTCACCCCACGATGGGCAGTGGCTGCGGCGTATCCCACGGCATCGAGAAAAGCACCGCCGCCGATGGCGATGAGGTAGGAGTGGCGGTCGATGTGGCAGGAGTCGATCCGTTCCCAGATCCTCCGCACCAGCGAGTCATCCGCTTTCGCAGCTTCTCCTCCTGGCAGGACGTCAACCGCCCGGACATCCAGACCTGTGGCTTCGAGGTAGCCCTGCACCTGCCCTGCAAGAAGTGGCCAGGCGGTCGCGACGTTCGATTCGATCACGGCCATCACGCGCCGACCGCCGCCTTCATTGAGGATTTCCTCCAGCGCAACATTGCCAGGGGCAAACGCATCGCGGGTGAACACGATGCGATGCTTGAAGGTGACGGGGATCTGGAAGTCGTGACGGGACATCGTCTGCGGAGAGGTAACGCCCTTTACGCGGATGCGCCACTGTTTCTTCCCCGTCTTTCGGGTGGGGGCTTGTCGCGGATCGGATCGGCCGTTAGAGTGCCCCCGCCCATGCCTGAAATCGAAACGCTGTTCACCACCCGCTGGCTCGCAATGCATCGGATCGGCACCTGGGACTTCGTGCGTCGTCCGCAGACCGATGCCTGCGTGGGCATCCTCGCCGAGACGTCTGAGCAGGAAATCGTGCTGATCGAGCAGTTCCGCGTGCCCATTCAGCGTCGGGTGATCGAGATCCCGGCCGGACTGGTGGGGGATGAGGCGGAATTTGCCGGGGAATCCTTGGCAGAGACCGCCCGCCGGGAGTTGTTGGAAGAAACCGGCTACGCGGCCGGGTCGATGGAGCTTCTGGTGACATCTCCGACTTCGGCCGGCATGACCTCGGAATTCACCAACCTTTTCCACGCCACCCATCTCACCCGCCAGCACGATGGTGGCGGCGTCGCCGGGGAGGACATCGCGGTTCATTTGGTGCCGAAAGCCAACCTGCGCAGCTGGCTGAAACAGAAGGAAGCCGAGGGTCTGGCGATCGACTTCAAGATCCACGCCGCGTTGTGGGCGGCAGGAATCTGACGGAACCTTGTCATCGGCCGTACCTCAGGCTAGATTCCACCCATGGCTTACGGCGCGTTCGCTCCCATCAACCCGGACTTCATCACCGAGCAGGAATTTCTCGAAGGGGAAAAGCTCTCGGAATGCCGTCATGAATACCATCACGGTGCCGTCATCGCGATGGCCGGGGCGAGTCAGCGTCATGAAGTCGTCTCGATGAATCTCGCGAGTACGATTCACGGCCATCTGAAGGGCAAGGGCTGCCGGACCTTCAAATCCGACATGAAGCTCCACCTCGAGATCTTTGGCCGGACCTTCTACCTCTACCCGGACATCATGGTCGCCTGCGATCCGGCCGACAACGATCCGAACTTCATCCACTCGCCGAAGCTCCTGATCGAGGTTCTTTCCGAAAACGAAAACCGCGACCGTGTGGAGAAATTCCTTATGTATCAGCGCATTCCCTCGCTGGAGGAGTATGCCGTGGTGAGCCAGAATCCGAAGGCTCCGGAAGTCACCGTCTTCCGTCGCTCCGAAGGTTGGGACGTCCCTCATGTCCACACCAGCGGCGAGGTGTTCTTCGCGTCCATCGGGCTGAGCGTGTCGGTGGAGGAGCTTTACGTCGCCTGAGCCGGTGTCCGACGACTTCGATCTCCGCTTCGGTGGCATCGCCCGCCTCTATGGCACCACCGCGCTTGCCCGCTTCCGAAATGCTCGCGTCGCGGTCATTGGCATCGGTGGCGTCGGCTCATGGACCGTCGAGGCTCTGGCCCGCTCCGGCATCGGCCACCTCACGCTCGTCGATCTCGATGAAATCTGCGTCACCAACGTGAACCGCCAGCTCCACGCGATGGACGGGCAGATCGGCAAGCAGAAGACCGAAGCGATGGCCGAACGCGTCCGCGCGATCCATCCGACCTGCGAAATCGAGATCCTGCCGACCTTCTTCGGTGAGAAAAATTTCGCCGAGATCCTCGATCGCGGTTTCGACGCCGTGGTCGATGCCATCGACACCGTCCGCCAGAAAACCCTGCTCCTTGCCGAGTGCGTGCGCCGTGGCATCCCGGTCGTCACCTGCGGCGCGGCCGGTGGGCGACGAGATCCCTCTAGAATCGGCGTCGAGGATCTTTCCAAAAGCGCCAACGACGCCCTGCTGGCCCAGGTCCGCCGTCGCCTGCGCTCGGACTACGGCTTCGCCAAGGCGGCCGATGGGAAGAAGGTCAAAAAGTTCGGCATCACCGCCGTGTTTTCCGACGAGCAGCCGGTCTTTCCGCAGTGCGATGGCTCCGTTTCCACCGAGAAGCAGGCCGACGCGAATCTGCGCCTCAGTTGCGAAAGCGGCTACGGCACCGCCACCCCCGTCACCGCCACCTTCGGTCTCATCGCCGCGAGCCGGATTCTGGAGATTTTGGCGGGGTAACAATCGGCACACTTGACCGGGAGGGGGATTGGCATAGGCTTGACCTATGCAAAAGGTTGAAGAGGTATCCTCAGACACAAAACGTGCAGCACTTTTTCGTAACGGCCGGAATCAAGCCTTGCGGATCCCTCGTGCGTTCGAACTTCCCGGCAAGGAGGTTATGGTTCATCGCGAGGGCGAACGATTGATCATCGAGCCTGTCGCGTCGAAGAGCGGACTTCTTTCCCTGCTCGCCGGGTTGAAGCCCCTCGAAATCGAATTTCCCGATGTGGATGAGGGCTTGTTGCCGTTGGACGACGTCAAACTTTGACTCTGCAGAGCGATGAGCGAGCTTCGTTACTTGCTGGACACGAACATTGTCTCGGATCTTGTCCGCCATCCAGCAGGGATCGTTCGGGATCGCATTGCCGAAGTTGGTGAGGAAACGGTCTGCATCAGCCTTGTGGTTGCATCGGAGCTCCGCTTTGGCGCGGCAAAGCGAAACTCAAAGCGACTGACCAAACAGGTCGAGCTGATCCTCTCAGCTTTGCCGGTGCTCTCCTTGGAATCTCCAGTGGACGAGCACTATGCCGATATCCGGGTTGTGTTGGAGAAAGCCGGAAATCCGATTGGTCCGAACGATCTGCTCATCGCTGCCCATTGCCGCGCGCTCGGATTGACGCTGGT
>JAIXVN010000551.1 GCA_027483005.1 Verrucomicrobiaceae bacterium | reverse complement strand
TCGGAAACCTTCCCGTCACCGCGCTGCGGGAGGCCGACTCCAAGACCAGTTGGGCACGGGAGGATGGTTTGTTGGGTCTGGCTCTCGATCCAGCGTTCGCGAAGAACCGGCGGCTCTATCTTTACTACAGCGATCCGGTGAAACTTCTCAACCGGCTGTCGCGCTTTACCCTGAAGGAGGGAAAACTGGACCCGAGCTCGGAACTCACCCTGCTGGAGATCCACACGGACCGCCGCGACCGGGTCTGCCATCATGGTGGCTCGATCGCCTTCGGACCGGATGGGCTGCTTTACCTCAGCACGGGCGACAACACCAACCCCTTCGAAAGCGGCGGCTATGCGCCCATCGACGATCGCGATGGACGCGACCACACCAACGCCATGCGCAGCGCCGGCAACACCAATGACCTGCGGGGCAAGGTTCTGCGCATCCGTCCGACCGAAAAGGGTTACGAGATCCCTGCAGGCAACCTGTTCCCGAAAGGCACTGCGAAAGCCCGCCCCGAGATCTATGTGATGGGCTGCCGGAATCCGTTCCGCATTTCCATCGACCCCAAGAAGAACGTCCTCTACTGGGGCGAGGTGGGACCGGATGCCTCGAACGCCAACGACCACGGCCCACGCGGACATGACGAGGTCAATCAGGCCAGGAAAGCCGGAAACTTCGGCTGGCCCTTTGTCATCGGCGACAACAAGCCCTACGCGATCGTCGATTTCGCCACCGGGAAGGCCGGCGTGATGACCGACCCCGCCGCGCCGAAGAATCCCTCGACCCACAACACCGGTCTCGTTGATCTCCCACCCGCCAACAAGGCCTTCATCTGGTATCCCTATGCCGCCAGCGAGGAGTTTCCGGTGCTGGGCAGCGGTGGACGGAACGCGATGGCGGGTCCGGTTTTCTACTACGATTCCAGTAGGAAATGGAACCTGCTCGACAAGTCCGACGACCACACCCTGCTGACCTATGACTGGATGCGGTCCACCATCTGGAAGGCGAAGCTCGGCAGCAACGAGGAGCTCGTGAAACTTGAACCCCTGATCGCAGGATTGAAACATCCGATGGATCTGGAAACCGACAAGGACGGGAATGTCTGGCTCCTCGAGTATGGATCCGACTGGTATTTCAACAAGGACGGCGCGGTCCGGAGACTGCGTACGGCCAGCGGAGCCAAGCCTCCGACGGTCAGCATGGCCGCTGCAGGAACCGAAGGATCCTATCAGGCCACGAGCGAGTCCGAGATCAAGTGGTGGATCACCGAAGGTGCGAGCGAACGTCTCGTCGGCAGCGGAAACAAGGTCACCCTTCCCAAGTCGGATGCGATTGAACTGCGGGCCGTCGCCACGGACAAGTCCGGCCAGATCGCGGTGGCGAGGGTCTCCTTGAAGAACGAAGCGCAACAGCCCGCGCTGGTGCTATCCCTGGCCGGAAAGCCTGCCGCGCTGGGCTTTGGAGAATCGGTCGCCTTCGAGGTCAAGTCGGTCACACCTCCGGACGCCGCCAAGGTTTCAGTCCGCGCCCGCTACATTCCGCCGACCGGGCACGACGCCGGGGGGCCACGATTTACGGACGATCAGGAGAAGCTCATCACTTCCAAGCAGTGCCTCGCCTGCCATCAGGTTGACAAGACCTCGGTCGGGCCGAAGTACCTCGACGTCGCGATGAGATATCGCGATCGCCCGGACGCCGTGGCCGTTCTAACAGCCAAGCTCAAGTCCGGCGGCTCCGGAGTCTGGGGTCAGGTGCCGATGCCTCCACAGGCTGCGGTCAATCCGGCCGAGGCAGAAACCCTGATCAAGGCGATCCTTGGGCTCGGTGAAGGCATCAGCGAAACCCGGGGCCAGCTCGAGGGAAACCTGAAGCTCCCCCCTGCGCCCGCCGCCGTTCAGGCTGGTGGGGCATGGGAGATCAGCGTCGAGGCACCAGGCCATTTGCCAGCGAGGATGCGGCTTCAGTCCAAGTGACGGATCCTTCACTTGCCGGATCGGGCTTGACGCGTCCCCTTCCCGCGATTCCTTAGCGTCACATGGCTTTTCCCAAAGGATTCCTCTTCGGCACGGCCAACGCCGATCATCAGGTGGAGGCCCACGATCCGGAGAGGGAGGACGTGTGGGATCTTTGGGAACGCTGTCAGGGCCTGACACCTCGCGGAAAAGCCACTGATTTCACCAACCGCTACGAGGAAGACGTGAGCGCGGCGGCCGCCATGGGCTGCAAGCTGTTCCGCTTCTCGATTGCCTGGGCGCGGGTGGAACCATCCGACGGTCACTTCGATGCCGAGGCCCTGGATCACTATCGCAAGGTCGCCGCAAGCATCCGCCAAAAGGGCATGAAGGTCATGCTCACCCTGCATCACTTCGTCTGGCCGGTCTGGCTGGAGCGCGATCATGAAGGCATGACCGGCACTCGCTTTCCTGACTTCTTCGCCCGCTATGCGGAACGGGTCGCGGCGTCGTTAGGCGATCTGGTGGATTACTGGATCACCTTCAATGAACCCAGCCAGCTCACCTTCGGCTTCATCCGGCCCTGGTGGCAGAACCGCTACTACATGCCGCCGGGACTGCCCCGCGGATCGGATGTG
>JAIXVN010000517.1 GCA_027483005.1 Verrucomicrobiaceae bacterium | reverse complement strand
GAATTTCACCCAATCCGCAACATGCTCGGCATCCGGCGCACCGGCAAGCAGGGGCATGGCAACCATGGCGGCAATGGTCAGGAGGCCAACCAGGGTCAGAAGGGCGGGCGGACGGGTCGAGGTTCGGGCGGAATCGGCCATAATGTTGAATCGGTTTACGGGTAGGGCTCCGCAAATCTTCCGAATCAATTTAGGCAAATCACACGTCGATCGTCTGTCCCGAAGACTCGGGAGTCTTTCCCGGCTTGGTTTTCCGGCTCATGAAGGGCACGAAGCGCGAAATGTCGATGCCCAGAAATCCGAGTGATTTCACCAGAACAATCAAGGCGACACCCTCGTCAATGAACGGCACCGGGTCCGGCAGGATGCCGATCGTCAGCAGATAGCCGCCGGAAAGGAGCGCGAACAGGAGGGCGAGGGCCTTTTTCATCGTGATGATCCTACTACGCGGGAATGGATCCGCAACCTGCCATTTCCGCGCATCGCCTGCTTGTATTCGGGGAAAACCCGGACTTTGATCCGCGCAGCCGTCGCTGAACGGACTCCTTCTAGACCTTCTCCCAACATGGATCCCAACGTTCTCAAAGTCCTGCATCTGGTTGGTGCCTTCGCGCTTTTCTCCTCGTTTGGGGCCATCCTCAGCGGCAGCAACTGCAAGAAGTGCTCGTCGATGCTCCACGGGGTCTCGCTGCTGCTGATCCTGGTGATCGGCTTCGCCATGTTGAAGAAGCCGCCGATGGGCCAGCACTGGTGGCAGGTGAAGCTCGGCCTCTGGCTGTTCCTCGGCTTCGCCCCGGTGCTCTCCAAGCGCAACGTCCTGCCGAAGTCCGTGGTCTTCGGCCTCTGCCTCGCCGCCGCCGCCGGGGCAGCCTGGCTCGGAATCGCGAAGCCGTTCTGACCTCAACGGACCGCAAACTTCAGCTCGCCGGGTCGGGGGGGGTGTCTAGCAGCTCACCAGGCGAGAGGATGACTCGGAGTTGGAAGCTCCAGAGACGGACAGGAGCAGAGATGCTCCAGCCACCGTGGGTCAATCGATCCTGGTCACCTCGACGCTGACGTGGAGCTGGCAGTGGCTGCTGCCGCGATAGTTGCCCTTGATCGGAGCGACATCGTCGTAGTCGCGGCCGACGGCGATTTTCGCGTAGCGGGCATCGGCCAATGTGCCGTTGGTGGGATCGAATCCAATCCAGCCGGAGCCAGGCAGATAAACCTCGCACCAGGCATGGGAGGCCTGGGCTCCGACGAGGGTGCCGCGAGGGCCGTTGTAGAGGTAGCCGGAGGCGTAACGCGCGGCAATTCCGACCGAGCGGCAGAGGCCAATCATGACATGCGCATAGTCCTGGCAGACCCCTCTCCGAAGGGAGAAGGCCTCCTCAAGGTGCGTACTGGAAGTGGTACTGCACACGTCGTAAATGAAGGTCTCGTGGATCCAATGCATGATCGTGAGCGACTGGTCGAAAATCGTCGGCCGCTCCCTTGTCAGATCGACCGCTTGTTTCCAGATATCGAAATACTTGGAAACGAGATGGCTTTCCTGGAGGAAGGGCCAGATGCGCTCGCGGACGGAGGAGTCCCGATAATCCGAGAGCGTGGCAGCCTTGGATTCCGCCGATACCTCCAGCCGCAAATTGCGGATGCGGATGTGGCTTTCGACCTCCAGCTTCACGTGGGGCTGGGCCAGCTCGAAATGGTGGGTGATGTTCTGGAAAAGGTCGGTGAAGCGTCGCAGCCGGGTGGCGGGCAGCACCTTCACGAGAGCGCTGAGAGTTTTCTGGAACGGAAAGGTCCGGGGCTCAAGATGCAGCGTGTTGACGCTGTCTGTCACCGGACCGCCGTAGGTGAAGACCGTGCGATGCACGACCGAAAGGGCCATGCCGCAGGAAAGTGAATCCGGCACGGGCGAGGACACCACCTCGGGCTCTTCTGGGGAAGAGTTCACTGTTGCTGCTGCTCCTGCTCCATCTGCCACGCAAGCGCGGCGGAGATCGGGGTGAACGTTTCCGTTGGGCGCGACTGCACCCTTTCCGGCATCAGCACGTAGGTCTCGAAGATCTCCGAGCCGATCTTGTTGAAGCGCGACTGGAGATGATCGAGGAAGCTGTGGAGGCCGACCTCGAAGGCATCGCCCGCCGAGCCGTAGCTCAGTTCGGAAAACAAGCGCCCGGCCTCGCGTTCGGCCTCGCAGGAAAAGGTGCCGCGCGGCGAGCCGGAGATGCGGTGCAGGCTCTGATCGACCCGGTTCAGGCAGAAGCGGACGGACCGCGGGAAGTCGCGCGAGAACACCAGGAAGCGGACCACGTTTTCAGGCGTGATTTCCCCCTGATACTCGGCGCGGAAGGCCCCCATGGCGCCGCAGGAGCGGAGGATGGCACTCCAGTGAAGCACGCCGGGGGCCCCGGTTTCGCCGCCGTCGATGCCGGCTGGCAGGTAGTTCGCGATGTCGAGAAAGCGGGTGGTCTTGTCGGCGCGCTCAAGATAGCGGCCGAGGTCCATGAACTCCCAGGCTTCGTTGCGGGTGGTGGTCGATGACGCGATGCCGTGAAAAGTCAGCGCGGCCCGACGGATCGAGGCGTAGAGTTTCCCGGGCTCGGACTCGGCCATCGCCTTCATGTCCCCGCCGTTGAGCGAGAGATAGAGCGAGTTGAGTTCCTCCCATAGCTCGTCGGAAAGCTGGTCACGCACGGTGCGGGCACTTTCGCGGGCCTGGAAGATCGACGAAACAATGCTGTTCGGGTTGCGCTTGTCG
>JAIXVN010000186.1 GCA_027483005.1 Verrucomicrobiaceae bacterium | reverse complement strand
GCAGACGGCGCGAAGTTGTTGCTCGAACTGGCTGGTCGCGCAGGCATTGATCGTGTGATGGCCGGAGTTGTGCGGACGCGGGGCCATTTCGTTGACCAGCAGCGTTCCGTTCGGGAGGAGGAAAAACTCCACGCCGAGGATGCCTCGGTAGTCGAGGGCGGCCGCGACGGACTTCGCGATTTCCTGCGCCTGCCTCGAAACCTCATCGCTGACGCGCGCCGGGATGATGGAGACATCGAGGATGTGATGGCGATGCCGGTTCTCGGCGGGATCGTAGGTCACCATCGTGCCGTCACTGCCGCGCGCGACCATCACCGAGAGCTCCTTTTCAAAGGGCACGAAGCCCTCCAGCACGGCGCGATCCGCCTCAAAGGCCGCCCAGACCGCGACAGGGTCTTCCGTGCCATCGAGTTTCACCTGGCCCTTGCCATCATAACCGAACGCGGCGGTCTTCAGCACGCCCGGACCGTTGAGTTCCTTCATCGCGGCGGCGAGCTCCTCCACCGAGGACACCACGGCGAACCACGTGCACGGAATGCCATGCTCGCGGAGAAACGACTTTTCCCGCTCGCGGTTCTGGCAGATCGCGATGGCATCGGGTGAAGGAAAGAGCTGCATGCATCGCGACACCGAATCGAGTGTCTCGCGCGGGATGTTTTCAAACTCGACGGTCGCCAGCGTGGCGGTGGCGCAGAATTCACGATGCGCTTCCGGATCATCGAAGGGCTTGTCGATGACATGGTTCGCCAGCTCCACCGCCGGGGCCTCCAGGCCGCCGGTCCAGACCACCGTGCGGACGTTCATCCGTCGTGCGGCGAGGGCCAGCATGCGGCCGAGTTGACCGGCTCCGAGGATGCCGAGGGTGAAATCCGGATTGCCGATTTCAAAGGTCGAGGGGTGGCAGCTCATGCGTCCGACGAAAGGGGCGGGAGTTCAGCGGCCTGCACGTCGGCGGTCTGCTTCGCACGGAAGGCGGCGAGTTTTTCCAGCAGCTCGGGCGACTCGTTCGCGAGCATGGCGACGGCGAACAGCGCGGCATTGATCGACCCGGCCTTGCCGATGGCGAAGGTGGCGGTCGGGATCCCGGCGGGCATCTGGACGATGGAAAGCAGCGAATCGACCCCGCGAAGGGTCTTCGATTCCACCGGCACGCCCAGCACCGGCAGGTCGGTGATGGCGGCGGTCATGCCGGGCAGGTGGGCGGCCCCGCCAGCTCCGGCGATGATCGTTTTCAAGCCCCGACCGCGGGCGGCGGTGGCATACGAGTAAAGCTTCTCGGGCGTGCGATGCGCGCTGACCACCTCGGCCTCCCATGCGATGCCGAAGGTCTCCAGCGTGCGTGCGGCGTGTTCCAGGGTGGGCCAGTCCGAGGTGCTGCCCATGATGATCCCGACGAGTGGGGTGTCGCTCATGCGCGGAGCGTGGGCGGGGAAGGGAGTGATCGTCAATGACGGAGGCGGCTGGTGAAGTTCCAAGTGCCAACGGCCAAGTTCCAAGGGGGGAAGAAATTCGAAGAGAGTTTGTTAGGGCTCAGTGTTCAGTGTTCAGGGAAGAGGTGAGATCATTCCTCGTGGATTCAATGGTCGGCACTCACCTTTCGCAGATTTCCCTGCGCTTTGACGCCGCAATGGAAGTCAGCACGGAAGCAACTTCGGAAACGAAGTTCATGAGCTGTCTTCATCTGTCCCCTGAATCCTGACCCCTGGCCACTCTGCCGAAGCCACTCTGCCGACTGAAACGTCAGCCATTCAGCTTCTCCAACGCCTTCACCAGGAACTTGCCGTTCTTGCGGATGAGCTTGCCGTCGAACCAGATTTCGCCGCCACCGTAGTCGGGGCGCTGGATGCAGACCATGTCCCAGTGAACCTGTGAGCGGTTGCCGTTGTCGGCATCCTCGTAGGCCTGACCGGGCGTGAAATGGAAGGAACCGGCGATCTTTTCGTCGAAGAGGATGTCGCGCATGGGCTCGAGGATGTGCGGGTGGAAGCCGAGGGCGAACTCACCGATGTAACGCGCACCTTCATCGCTATCGAGGATCTTGTTGAGCTCCTTGGTCTTCGCGCCGGCTTCGGCCTTGACGATTTTGCCTTTGGAAAACTCGAGGCGGATGGAGTCGAAGGGGATGCCCTGATAGATGGTCGGCGCGTTGTATTGAATGACACCTTCGACCGAATCGCGCACCGGTGAGGTGAAGACCTCGCCATCGGGGACGTTGTAGTTGCCGCCCGAGGTGAGGGCGGGGATGTCCTTGATCGAGAAACGTAGGTCTGTACCGGGTCCCTTGATGTGGACCTGGTCGGTCTTGTCCATCAGCTTCTTCAACGCGTTCATCGCCGGGACGAGCGCCTTGTAGTCGAGCAGGCAGACCTTGAAATAGAAGTCCTCGAAGGCCTCGGTGCTCATGCCGGCCTGCTGCGCCATCGAGGCACTGGGCCAGCGGAGGACGCACCACTTGGTCTTCTTCACGCGATGGTCGAGCACCGGACGCATGTGTTTCATGGCCAGCTTCATGCGCTCGGCCGGGACGTCGGAGTTCTCGGCAATGTTGCTGCCGCCACGGATCGCGATGTAGGCATCCATGTCCTTCATCTC
>JAIXVN010000545.1 GCA_027483005.1 Verrucomicrobiaceae bacterium | reverse complement strand
GGGTGCACACGTGCGTGGCCGGAGAGCCATTGCGAAAGGGCCGGGGAGTCAGAAACCTGCCGTCTGCCACGATGCAAGACACAGGAGAAGGAAACCCCGAGGGCGGTTCAGGAAAGAAACCCGACACCCAATCGAACCAACGTCGATAGAATGGGTTCGGTCGGATTCCTTGGCAACTCCAAATTTTGGTGGCGTGCGGAGTGGCCGGACGGGTGGAAATTCGCCCCCGAAATGTAGTGCCCGGCGGCCGGTTCCCGGTTGACCGCTGAGACCTCGGGCGACTAGTTAGGCGCCGCAAACCACACTTACCATGAAGGACCCCATCACCGTCTCCATCACCGGAGCCGCCGGCCAGATCGGCTACGCGCTTCTCTTCCGCATCGCATCCGGCTTCGTCTTCGGTCCCGACCAACCGGTGAACCTCCGGCTGATCGAGATCGAACCCGGGCTTCCCGCACTTCAGGGTGTGATGATGGAGCTCGATGATTGCGCGTTTCCGCTCCTCAACAGCGTGATCGGAACCGCGGATCTCGATGAAGGATTTACGGACGCCAACTGGTGCCTTCTCGTCGGCTCGGTGCCGCGCAAGGCCGGGATGGAACGCGCCGATCTTCTCGGCATCAACGGCAAGATCTTCACCGGCCAGGGCCAGGCCATCGCCCGCAAGGCGGCCGAGGATGTGCGCGTGCTGGTGGTCGGAAACCCCTGCAACACCAACTGCCTGATCGCGATGAGCAACGCCTCCGGCATCCCGGCCGACCGCTTCTTCGCGATGACCCGCCTCGACGAGAACCGCGCCAAGAGCCAGCTCGCCCAGAAGGCCGGCGTCCATCAGTCGAAGGTCACCAACCTCTGCATCTGGGGCAACCACTCCGCCACGCAGTATCCGGATTTCACCAACGCGAAGATCGACGGCAAGCCGGTCACCGAGGTCATCAGCGACCACGAGTGGCTCAAGGGCGAGTTCATCGCGACCGTCCAGCAGCGCGGAGCCGCCGTCATCAAGGCCCGCGGGCTTTCCTCCGCGGCTTCGGCCGCGAATGCCGCGATCGACACCGTGATGAGCCTCATCACTCCGACTCCGGCCGGTGACTGGCACTCGGTTGCCGTCTGCTCGGATGGCTCCTACGGCATCGAAAAGGGCATCATCGCCTCGATGCCGATCCGCACGATCGAGAACGGCAAGTGGGAGGTCGTCCAGGGCGTGCCGGTCGATGCCTTCAGTCAGGGCAAGATCGATGCGACCATCCACGAGCTTCTTGAAGAGCGCGATGCGGTGAAGGACCTGATCCCGGGCTGATCACTCGCGATGTTTTCCGGAAAGCGGCTGTCGGGAAACCGGCGGCCGTTTTCATTTCCAGTGGACGCACCGCTTGCATGCGCCGCCATCCTTTCCCACAGTCCCCGCAACAGATGTCGCAGCCACTAGTCATTGCCGGTCGTGAGTTCAGCTCGCGCCTCATGCTTGGAACGGGAAAATTTCCGTCCAACGAATCGATGCGCGATGCCCTCGCTGCCAGCGGCACCGGCATCGTGACCGTGGCCCTGCGCCGCGCCGATCTTTCCGGAAAGCATGACCCCTACGCCAACATCCTCGAGTTCGTGGATGCGGAAAAATATCTCATCCTGCCCAACACCAGCGGCGCGATGAATGCCGAGGAGGCCGTGCGACTCGCCCGTCTCGCGGCGGCGGCGGGACTGCCGAAGTGGGTGAAGCTGGAGATCCATCCTGATCCCACCTACCTGCTTCCCGATCCGATCGAAACGCTCAAGGCCGCCGAGATTCTCGTGAACGAAGGCTTCACCGTGCTGCCGTACATCAATGCCGATCCGGTTCTCGCCAAGCGTCTTCAGGAAGTCGGCGTCGCGACGGTCATGCCGCTCGGCGCTCCCATCGGCAGCAATCGCGGCATTTCGACGCGCGATCAGATCCGCATCATCATCGAGCAGGCCACCGTGCCGGTCGTGGTGGATGCCGGCATCGGCGCTCCAAGTCATGCGGCGGAAGCAATGGAACTCGGTGCCGATGCGGTGCTGGTGAATACCGCGATCGCGATCGCCAGTGATCCCGTTCGCATGGCTCAGGCGTTCAGGAAAGCGGTCGAAGCCGGACGTGAGGCATTCGAGCTCGGTCTTCCAGAAGCGGAGGATCGCGCCATCGCGACGAGCCCGCTCACGGGTTTTCTTTCCTGAGCGGGATCGAGACGCGCTTCGTTTCCTCCTTCGCGCCGATCTCCAGCGGCACCACGGAGGCTCCGGAGGCGTAAACCTGATAGAGCTGGCCGCGCTTCACCTTGACCGTGAAGTAACGGTTCGCATCATCTGTTAGAGACGGGCTCCTTCCTGTTGTGGTGACGACGTCGCCCTGCATCACCTTCAGATCGACCGGCTCACGCTTGCCCTCGGAGGTGACTTCGATCCGCAGCTCGCATTCCTCCGGAGCCGGAAGGGTTTTCGCGCCAAGTGCCAGATAACGTTCGGTCACTTCCACGCCGGGCACCGAGCTGTCGTTCAGATCCCAGATCATCGGGAAATGTTGGCCGGTTTTCTTCCACGACGTTGCGTAGATGCCATGCACGACACTGCCTTTGATCGCACGCGCGGCATCCGGCAGCATCCAGCCGTGATCGAAGCCCGCCTGATCCGGATTGTATTCGGTGAACTGCCAGGTCTTCGTTTCGGGAAGCCAGAGCTCGACCCAGTTGTGGTTGCCCTCCTTGGTGGTCCACATCGCCGTGCCAGCGATCCGCGCCGGGATGCAGACGCTGCGCAGGGCATCGGTCAGCAGGATGGAAAGCCCGCTGCACGAGGCCATCTTCAGCTCGATCGACTCGACGGGTCCCTGGTTTGCAGCGCGACGCTTGGTGCTGTATTTCACGCCGAGTTCCTTCTCGATTCCGGCCGTCAGCTTCACGGCGGCTTCGGTTGCGTTCTTGCAACCCTCGACCTGCTTGCGGAAGCGGTTCAGAAAGCCCTCTCGCCAGTCGTCGCGTGATTCATCGAGGGTGGCGTAGGGCAGCACATCGTTGAGGAAAATTTCGTCAGGGATGTTCTTGCCCCACGGGAACTCAGCCTTCGCTTGGAAGGCCAAAGCCACATTCCTTGCCAGATACTCCGGCGTCAGTTTCGTCACATCGCGCTCCGGAAGGTGATCGGTGAGAAAGCCTGCCGCCGCTTGTTGGTTGGCGGGAACCAGTTTCAAGGTGGCGGTCTTCAGATCCTCACGAGGACCGGCGAACGCCACGGAAAGGCACATCCACGAGGCACAACCAAGAAATTGCATGACAGCTCAAACCATGTCGCAAGAGCGTCGGCAAGAACTTCCACGAGACACCGGGAAGAATGAAAAGTTCCCGATCGAATGGCTCTGACCGGGAGATTGGCCCACCACGAGTTTCCTTTTGGCGGGAGGCTCCTGAATCAGGCTTTGGGCCGAACCGGGGTGCGGCGAAAGGGGGACGAAGGAGGTGCTTCGGTGGGCGATGCTTCGTGGCGTTCCCCACTCAAGGCGGCTCCGTGCTTCGCTTCGCTATGGACTCGGGACCGGACCGGCGGGCAGGGCAGTCCAGCGTGGGGTCCAGCCTGGCTTCTCGATCCGTTTGCGGAACAGCACGGTGTTGTCGGTGCCGAGATTGGCGCTCCAGATGAAGGAGGCTCCGGTGAAGTCACTCTCTTGAAAGGCCTGCTTCGGGTTCACCTGCTCGCGGGTGAAAACGTGGGCGGACTCCCATTGGCTGTCGTCGAATCCCGGAAGCTGCCAGCCTGCCGGCCGGGGATCATTTTCCACCCGGGGCGCGGTCAGGTTGCCGCCGATGGGGCCGCGCTCGATGGCCTTGGCTTTCCACGTGGCATCGGTGACGGTGCCGTCGGCGAAGCGAAGGATGAAGCCGCCGTCGCCGACGTGATCGCCGTATTCGAGGCCGGTTTTGGGATCGGCATTGTCGTGGGCGATGACGGCGAGGGTCATTGGGTATTCGGGCAGGATCTCGAGCTTGACGACGTTGTGCGGGAGAAACTCGATGGAGTCCACGGCGACGAGTCTGCCGTTGAGGTAAAGGGCGAACCAGTTGTCGGCATAGATGCTGCCGGAGATGAGGTCACTGGCGGCGGCCTTGACGAGTCCGGTCGCTGCCCCTGCCTGGGGCGTTGCCTGCTCCGCGCGTGGAGAGGGTGGGGTCTGCGGAGCGGGGGCCTGTGGGGCATCCCCGTTCCGGGTGTAGGTGACCGGAAGGGTGGCGCTGGCGAGCACCTTGTCCTTGATGGCGGCGAGGACTTGTTCGCGGGTGACTTCGCCCGGGGCGGCGGTGATCGTGGGTGGTGCGCTGAGGGCGTAGAGGGTGATGGCGTAGGTCTTCGCGCCCGGTCCCTTCGAATGCGGCGGCTCGTAGCCGATCCGGCCCCGGCTGGTGAGTCCGAGCTTGCCAAGATTCTGAACGTTTTTCGGCAGCGAGGTGGCGGTGGCGGGAATGTCCCAAAGGGTCCAGTAGGTCTTGATGGTGGCGTCGGGCGTGAGGTGATCCATGAGGATCACGAAGCTCTTCGTCCCGGCGGGAGCCCCACTCCAGGCGAGGGGTGGAGAGAGGCCTGCCCCGTCACCGGTGAACTCGATGGGCAGTTGCTTCGGGTCCGGGATCGACGGGCTGGTGAGGACGAAACCCGCGAGCGGTTTCTTCAAGGCATCCATTTCCACGGACGGGGTGGAAGCCGGAGCGGTGGGGCGGTTTTCGCCACGGGGCGGACGCGGCTCGTTCGAGGGCGATCGCTCGGCTGGGGCCTCCCCACGTGGAGGCCGCGATCCTTCGGGGCGTGCCTGATAAGTCTGCTGGGAGGTGCTGCCATCGGGAGCGGTGAACACAAAAGCCCAGGCTCCCTTTCCCTGATCGGTGTAGCGGACCGAGCCACTGCGGCTTTCGATCTGATAGCTGAGGGTGCGGGTTTTTCCATCCGCGCTGGTGGTGAAGCCGCTGATGCGGGCACCGCGCAACTGGGGCAGGGCGGGACGCAGGGAAGTGGCTCGCGGCTGGGGATCGACCTGGCCCTCGACCTCGCTGACCTCGCCATGGAAACCGCCGTTGACGAAGGGGTATTGCTTCGAGGCGTGGTAATGGTAGCCGAGTGCGGGCGTGGTGTGGCCGTGAAGGGCATCGAGCCCTTTCGGCTCGGCGCCATCAGGCTCGGTCAGGCCGAAGATCGGGTAGCCATCGAGCGCGTAGGCGATGGGGAGCTTTGGCCCGAGAGTGGTCTGAAGATGAAGCGGGGCGGCGTGGTAGTGGTAGTCGTCGGCGCGACCGCAGTGACCGCCCCATTGGTCGAGCTCGCCGATGTTGGCGGAGATCTCGCCGCGATTGTTCTGGGGGTTGAAGATGGGGATGCCGTTGGCTGCGATGGCGATGGCTCCGCGCAGGAAGCGGTCGCGGATGTTGGCGGGCTCGCGGGCGGGGACGGGATGCAGCGGCAACCGCCAGGCGTTTTCCCCGAAGTAAGGCTGGGGGAGAGGAACCTGCTGCTGCCAGGCGGTGATGCCGACCATCAGGTTGTGGGCGGGGATTCCGTTGTTCTCGATGTAGAGGTAGCGATCATCCGAGCGGGTTTTGACCGAAGGGGAAAACGCGGCGAAAGCAGCGGCCTGGGCGGGAGCGGGTGACTTGGCGGTGGGCTCCACCGGGGCGGTCTGCGGCTTTGCCTGGGCGAGACGACCCTGCATCTCGTTCCACGAAGGGGCGTGGGAATGCCGGTGCTCGGACTCTGAAAGATCGTGGGCGAGGAGCCTTCCGCCGAAGAGCATTGTGGCGGTGAGGGTGGTGTGGATCTTCATGGTTCGGCTGGGTTGCGGGGTTTGCCGCCCTTGCCCCGTTCGTCGCGACCGCGTTTCGGTTGGGCGGAAGGATCGTAGGCGGGGTTGGGCTGGTCGGGCCTGGGGGCTCCTGTCGCGGCTTGCCAGGCGTGGAGTTTGGCGAGCAGGGCGGCGGCGCGTTCCGGTTCGGTGCTGGAAAGATCGTGCTTCTCGCCCGGATCCTTGGCGAGGTGATAGAGTTCGTGGGTTTTCGATTCGAAGAACTCGATGAGCTTCCAATCGCCACTGCGGATGGCGCTGCACGGGCCTCCGCCGCCGATGTAAGAGGGGAAGTGCCAGAAAAGATCCCGATCCGGCAGGCTCGACTTTCCGCTCAGCACGGGAGCGAGGCTGATGCCGTCGATCTTGGAACCGACTGGCCGCGGAATCCCCGCGAGGTCGAGGACCGTCGGCATCCAGTCCATGCTCAACATCGGCTGCGGCGAGGTGTTGCCGGACTTGATGCCTGGGCCTCGGATCAATGCGGGCACGCGCACGCCGCCTTGATAAAGCGTGCCCTTTCCACCGCGCAGGGGGGCGACATACTGGCGGGTGCCGCCGTTGTCGGAGGTGAAGATGACATAGGTTTTTCCGGCAAGTTTGGCGGAGTCGATCGCTGCCAGCAGTCGTCCGATGTTGGCGTCCATCGCCTCCACCGTAGCCGCCTGGGCGGGATCGGCGACTCCTTCACGGGCCTTGTATTTCGCGAGCAGCTCCGGCTTCGGGTGGTAGGGAGCGTGGACATCATGAAAGGGAAGATAGAGGAAGAACGGGCGATCCTTCACGGTGTCCATCCACTTCAGGGCGGCATCTGTCAGGACATCCGGCGAGTAGCGTCCGGAGGCGTCGCGATAGGCATCCTTTTCAAAGCCGAGCTCCTTGGTTTCGGTGAAGACCTCGAAACCCTGACCGGTGGGGGTGGTGGGGCCGCTGCGGCCGCGTCCGAGGTTCCACATGCCGAACATGCCGGTGGCGTAGCCGGATGGCTTGAGGGCCTCCGCCAGGGTGATGGATTCCTCGGGCAGCGATTCGCGGCTTTGCGCCGCGAGGATCTTGTGGTGGGGCGAGCCGGGGGTGTGTCGGTCATCGACGACGGTGTAAACGCCATGACGCGGTGGATACTGTCCGGTCATCAGGCAGGCGCGGGTGGGGGCGCAGTTCGGAGCACTGGCGCAGGCCTCGGAGAAGACGGTGCCCTGGCGTGCGAGGCGATCCAGGTTCGGCGTGTCGATGGTGCGGCTGCCGCAGAAGCCGGCGTCGTTCCATCCCATGTCATCGGCGAGGATGACGACGAAGTTCGGTTTCGCGTCGGCGAGAACCAGGCTCGTGGCGAGGAGCCAGCAACCGAGGAGTGTCTTCATGATTCGGGAGCTTCGGTGGTTTTCTTGCCGCCCTTGCCTCCCTTGCCGCCTTTTCCACCCTTGCCTCCCTTCGGAGGGACGGGGGCCTTGGCGGGATCGAAGGATGGATTGGGCGTGGGCATCCGCGCCCCGGCTTCGGTCAGGCGGCTGCGCAGCTTTGCCTCCAGGCGGTCGGCCTCGTCCTTGCGGGTGACGCTCAGGTCGTTCTGCTCGGAGGGGTCGGCGGCGAGATCGAAGAGTTTGCGGCTACTGTCTTCATAGTAGAGGATCAGCTTCAGGTTTCCCTCGCGGAGGGCGGACTGGGGAGCCTCGCCCTGGTAGTGGGGGAAATGGAACAGCAGGGCGGAGTCGCGGCGCTTGACCGCTTGGTCCGTGCCGAGAAGCAGGGGGCTGAGGTCGCCGCCGTCGAGCTTGGCGGGCAGGGCTTCATTCACGCCGGCCCAGCGGCAGAAGGTGGGGAACCAGTCGTAGGCGACGACCGGCTGATGGCACCAGGAATTCGCCGCGATGCCGG
>JAIXVN010000100.1 GCA_027483005.1 Verrucomicrobiaceae bacterium | reverse complement strand
CGACCTCAACCTCGGGGGCAGAAGGCTTGGCAGCCATCGCGGGCTTCGCTGCCTGATCGCGGATCAGATTGGCGAGCAGGACATCGACCAGTGTGCCGCCTCCGCCCTGGCCATTGGCACCGCCGGCGACGATGACTTCGGGGACCAGTTTGAAACCGCTGCCCGCGAGAGCCTGGGCCACCTGGATCGCGGCGTAGTTTCCAGCTTCCATCGATTCGATCTTCGCCTTGGTGACCTCGGCCTCGGCGTTACCGATCGCAAGGGTCTTCTTGGCGGTGGCTTGACCGACCGTGGTGACCACCATCGCGTCGGCATCGGCCTGAATGGTCTTCGACTTCGCCTCACCTTCCGCCTTCTTGACGGCGGCCTGCGCATCGTAGTCGGAAATCTGGACCTTTCGCTCGGCATCGACCACGCGGGCCTGCGTGTCGGCGAGGGCCTTGGCCTGCTCCAGTTTCTGACGCGTGGACTGGGCTTCGATCTGGGTGCCGTAGGTCACCTTTTCCTGCTCGGCGATCTTGCGGTCAGTCAGGGTCTTCATCAGCGACTCGGGCGGAACGATGTCACCGATCAGCGTATCCACCGCACCGACGTTGTAGTCGCCGAGAGCGCCGGAGATGGCACGCTTGGCATCATCCTGACGTTCCTGGCGCTGCTTGAGGAAGGCGATGGCATCGGATCCCTGAGCGGCGTTGCGGAAGTAGTTGCCGATCGTGGGTTCGAGCACCTGGGTGACGAGATTCGCCACGCTGCCGAAGCGGGCGATCACCTTCGGCGCATCATTGCGCGGGATGTGGATGATCTGGCTGACGTCGAGGTTGAACGTGAAGCCGTCAGACGAGCGGACGGTGATGGTGCTGAGATTCTGGTCGAGCTTGTGGGCCTCGGATTTTCCAGTGGCCCAGTTGAGCACGACGTTGGCGGTGGGGACGCACTCGACCTTGTGGGTGAGCGGGTTGATCGGATAGCGACCGGGGTCGAGCGGTGTTACACAGACACCTTTTTCCCCGGGGGAAACCAGGTTGCCGTGTTTGAAGGCCTCACCCGTCACATCGACGCCAGCCGAACCCACATACGCGATCACCACTCCGACATTGGCAATCGGCACTTCGGTCATCGGATAAGTCTGCACGGTGGCAAAGCGCGGGTTCACATAATAGCGGCCTGCGAGCAGCACCTGCTCCTGAAGACCCTTGTAGCCGCCGGCCTCGACGAAGCGCTGGCCGTCCTGGAACATGTTGTGGCCGGGGACCTCACCACCGGCGATCTCACCGGTTGGCAGCGGAGTGCCTTCCTTGGTCGTGACCACGCCGACCATGTTGTCCTCGATCTCGAGGGCGCGCTCGCGCATGACGGAGAAGAACGCGGTATTGATGCGGTATTTTCCAGGAGGGATGACGGCCATCTGCGGTCCGCGCTCACCTCCCTTTTCGACAAAGTCTCGGACGCTCTGGAACGAGTCACATTCGACGGCATTGCCGATGACGCGCCCTCCGGATATTGGCCTGCCACCAGCGGCTTCCACGATGCCGATCAGACCTTCCTCGATTTCCGTGAAGGGCTCGGTGTGGATCGAATACTGCCAGGGCCAGAGCCAGAAATGAAGGCCGGGCGCGAGGGCGTCAGCCTGGAGGCCGGCCTCACCCTTGAGGGCCACGATCTCGCCGTCGGCCAGGATCTTGTTGGGCCCGAACAGCACGAACTTCTTGGTGACGATCCCGATGCCGTTCTGTGGAATGATCACGACCCCGATGATCCGGAGGATCCATTGATAGGTGGCGATGAGGAACACAATCCCCGCAAGGATGACTCCGGCGGTGATGAATGGAGTGGATGGCATATTCTTTCAAGTGGCCCCCGCTTGTCCGGGGGCATTCATTCGGGCAGGACCACGTTGATCCTGCCCCAAGTCAAACACTTGAAGATGTAGTTCGCCGCCGAATGGGGCGACATTCCAAACGAGGAGTTCCATTGTAAACGGAACTGGCAGGAAAACTCATTCCGCCACCGCCTCTGCGACGCGCATGCCGTCCAGCGCGGCGCTTACAATGCCTCCCGCGTAACCCGCACCCTCGCCGCAGGGAAAGAGACCGATGATCTCAGGATGCTCCAGCGTGTCGTCACGGCGCGGGATTCTAACAGGCGAGCTGGTCCGTGTCTCGAAGCCTAACAGAAGTCCGTCCCTGCTGGTGTAACCGTGCATCTGTTGTCCGAAGAGCCGGAGCCCTTCGCGCATGCGGCTGACGATGCCCTTCGGCAGGAGTTCGTGCAGCGGTGCCGGATTCGCTCCGGGGAAATAGCTCATCTCCGGCAGACTTGAGGAAATCTGACCCGCGAGGAAATCCGTCACGCGCTGGCCGGGGGCGACCTGTCCGCCACCACCGGCGATCTTGGCGGTGCGTTCCAGTTCCTTCTGGTAGGCGAGACCCGCAAGGATGCCATGCTCCTTTTCAAAGTGCTTCGTGTCCTCAGGCTCCACCGTCACCACCATGCCGGAATTCGCGAACGGCGAGTCGCGCCGCGCCAGGCTCATGCCATTGACCACCACCTCGTCGTTCTCGGTCGAGGCCGGGACAATCCAGCCGCCGGGACACATGCAGAACGAATGGACTCCGCGGCCACGGATCTTCGTCGCCAGCCGATAGCGTGCCGCAGGCAACAAACGCGGGCGTTCCTCATCCTTGGAAAGATGATACTGGATGCGATCCACAAAGGGCTGCGGGTGCTCGATCCGGAAGCCGACCGCAAAGGGCTTCGCCTCCATCAGGATGTTCCTCGCGGCGAGGAGCCGGTAGATGTCGCGCGCGGAATGCCCGGTGGCCAGGATCACTGCAGCGGCAGGAAGTTCCTCACCCGAGGCCAGCACCACACCGCGAAGGTTGCTGCCATCGAGGAGGAAATCGGTGACCTTCGATTGGAAGCGAACCTCTCCGCCACCGGCGAGGATCGAAGCACGCATCGCCTTCACGACGTTCGGCAGGAGGTTCGAGCCGATGTGCGGATGCGCGTCTGTTAGAACCTTCGGCGGTGCACCGTGGGCGACGAGGATTTCATACACCTTGGCAACCGGGCCACGCTTGGTGGCGCGGGTGTAGAGCTTGCCATCGGAGAAGGTCCCGGCTCCGCCCTCGCCGAAGCAGTAGTTGGATTCCTCGATCACACGCCCCTCGCGCAGGATCGGGGCGAGATCGAAACGCCGCGCGCTGGCATCCTTTCCACGCTCCAGAACGATCGGTTTCAGTCCAAGCTCCAGGCATCGCAGCGCCGCGAACATCCCCGCCGGACCACAGCCGACGATGACGATCGTCTTCGCACCCCCAGGCAGCGTGGGAACCTCCCAAAGCGGCAACTCCTCGGGTGGCAAGGGACCATCGATCGACACGTCGATCCTCAACTGAACCTTGATCCGGCGATGGCGGGCATCGATCGAATGCTTCCGCAGGCGGGCGTCGTCGATGCGCTCCGCCGCAATCCCGAGCTTCTCCGCCGCTGCGGCTTTCCACGCGGTGGGGTCCTCCGACTGATCGAGAGGCAGGACAATGTCGACGGTTTCGATGCGGAGCATGAGAAATAACTAATGACTAAATCCTAATGACTAAATGAAGACCGCCACTTACGAATCACCATTCACAATTCACGCCTCCTTTGGAAGCGGTTGCTTTTTTCCGGTCTCATCGACGCTGACGAAGGTCACCTGGGTCGAGAAAATCGGCGTTGAAGGGCCTCTTCCGTCGCGCACCTGGACAGCATAGGTCACGCTGGTCCGCCCGGTCCGGCTGCGTTCGCACTGGATTTCCAGGATCGTGCCCTCGCGGACGGAATGATGAAACTCGACCCTGTCCATGCCGACGGTCACGAACTTGCAGGTCGGGAAATCAAGCGAGGCCGCGATCCACGAGGCCTCATCCACCCAGGCCAGGAGGCGCCCCCCGAAGAGGAATCCGAATTTGTTCAGGTCGCCTGGAAGGATGAGCCGGTGGGTTTCCATGGTTCACCAGCGGCGGCGTTTCGCATCCCGGTAAAGCAGGGCATCCATCGACGTGCCCCCCGCCCCGCTGACGATGAGCACGAGCATCGGCACGAGGTAAAGCAAGGCGGGCTCTTTCGAGAAAGCGGGCGGCATGGCGAACCACGGCCAAGAGCCGCCGACATCAAAGGCGGCCACCACCATCGCGAAGCCGAGGAGGAAGGCGGCGAAACGGGTTCCGAGGCCGAGAATGATCAGGCCAGCGCAGAGCAACTCCGCCACGATCGTGGCAATGAGGCTGACCGGCGGCGACATGAGGGAAAACGGCCACATCGAGGTGACGAAGAAGTCGTCCTTCTTGTCGGCGTAGGACTGGAGCTTGGGGATGCCATGGCCGATGAGCATCATTGAACCGATTCCCAGACGAAGCATCAGGAGGCCTAGCGAGGCGGGCAGATCACGGGTGCCGCAATCGAAGAGGATTTTTTTCATGTCGGCGAAGTGGGAGAAGTCTTGCGCTGGATGACGATGCGCTTGAGCCGGTCATCGCCCTCGGGCGAGTGGGACTCGATGCCGGGCTCGTTCAGGAGCGCATTGTAAACCAGACGGCGATAGTAGGCATTGAGCGGACGCATCCGGAAGGGATTTCCGGTGGCCCGCACACGTTCGGCGATGCCCTGAACCTCGGTGGCCAGCTTGTGCTCGTGCATCGCCCGGAAATGCTCGCAGTCCACCTTGATCCGCTCGGCTTTCGGCAGATGGCGGCGCAGGATGCGGTTGACGAGATACTGGAGATCATCGAGGCGGTCACCGTCCTTCCCGATCAGCAGCTCCGACTCGTTGGTCATCACCTGGATGGCCTGGCCGTCGTCGGTCTGCTGGATTTCGAGCGTCGCGGTAAACCCGAGATGCCCCAGCATCGTATCGAGGATCTTTTTCGCTGATTCCGCCGCAGTCATGGGGTCAATCTAACCAACCGACCTGAAAGCACGAAATTCTAAATTTGAAATTCGAAAGGAAAATCACGCCGGCGTTCCGAGCTTTTCCAACCAGGAGGAAACGGTCTCCGCGATCTCCGCCAGACGGGCCTTCTCCGCTTCGGTGAAATCATGCGGCTCCATCATGCCCACACCCAGCGTCCCAACCACGCGGCTGCCATCGTTGGAAAACACCGGCACGGCCAGCGATCCGGAGACGCCGGTCTGTCGGGCATCCGGGCGGGCCACGCCGCCGAGGTCCTGCTGGAGGTTGCAGAGTTCCACCGGCTCACGTGTCGCGGCGGCAGCCCCGGCGATGCCCTTGCCGAAAGGGATCGTCGTGATCTTGTCGAGCAGGAACGCAGGCACTCCGACCTGGGCGACCAGCTTGAGTGTCTCGCCCGAGGCCTCGGTGGCGTGAAGCGTGCCGGTCTGGCAGTTGAATTCGGAAAGAATGCCATTGAGCCAGGCCCGCCAGTCAGTGAGTTCCATGCGCATGGGAAGACCGTAACCGCCTGAGCCGCCGATGCAACCTGCCAGCGACGCGGAAAGAAGCGAGGCGCAGCCATCCGCAAGATCCGCCGACTCCATCCCCCAAAATCGTTCTTCACCCGGTCGCTCCGGCACGCTTAGCCTCCCCCATCGTGAGCACCTACGGAACCCTGCCCGACGGCCGTGAGGCCCGACTTTTCACCCTGGAAAACCCCAACGGCCTGCGTGTCACCCTGACCGACTGGGGCGCCACCCTCGTTTCCGTGGAAACTCCGGACCGCGAGGGGAAGCTGGCCGACATCACCATCGGCTGCGACAGCCTCGAAGGCTGGATGGGAAATCCCTTTTACCTCGGGGCCACCGTGGGACGCTTTGGAAACCGCATCCGCGATGGAAAATTCACGCTCGATGGCCGCCAGCATCAGCTCGCCACCAACAACGCTCCCGGCGGCATTCCCTGCCACCTGCATGGCGGCGTCACCGGCTTCGACAAAGTCCTCTGGAACGCCTCGCAGGAAGGAAACTCGATCGCCTTTGACTACCTTTCCGCCGACGGGG
>JAIXVN010000535.1 GCA_027483005.1 Verrucomicrobiaceae bacterium | reverse complement strand
GCCTGCGATGCGATCGCCCGCAAGCTCAACACAAGACCACGCAAACGCCTCGGCTACCGCACGCCAGAAGAGGTCTTCAACGAAGCTCTCTAACGGTGCACTTCACTCTTGAACTCGGGATTAAAAACATCGGGTCCGTCGTGCATCTCCTGTCATTGCCGTGTTAAATTTATCATTGTCTGAAATAAAGTGTATGCCAGCGAACCTCAAAACCACCAAGAAATGCAAACTTAAGACGGTCCCTGCCGACAATGGACTGGCGATAAAGCCCACCATGCTTCTCGTCCTAGGCATGCACCGCTCTGGCACCAGTGTGACAGCGCGTCTTCTGGAATGCTTGGGCGCGCAGAACTCAGGACGATTGATGTCGGCCACGGAAGGCAATCCGCATGGGTATTTTGAGGATCAGGAAATCTACACGTTCAACGAAGGAAGCCTCTTGCCGCGCTTGGGGCGTGCCTGGCACAGCACGGGCTTTGTCGACTGGACATCCCTGAATACTGCGGATCGTGGCAAATATGCACTTCAGGCCCTGGAAGTTCTCAGGAAAAACTACCCGCTTTCAAATTCACTCTCCGTGCTCAAGGAGCCGAGGATTGGGATTCTTCTCCCATTCTGGCTTTCTGTCTTCCAACACGCCGGTTTCAATGTGAAGGTGGTATGTGCGGTGCGTGACCCCTTGAGCGTTGTCCGCTCTTTATCCAAATCGCAGGGCTTATCTCTGACTCATGGAGGCCTGCTGTTTGTCAATTACTGGCTCTCAATTTTATCCTGCATTCAAGAACTACCCGTTGCCTTTGTACAATATGACGAGATTTTTGCGAGTCCCGCCAAATCCCTCAGTGGTGTTGCCCAGAAACTAGCACTCCCATTTCCGGAAGACTTCGAGGAGCAAGTGCATCGCTTTACCTCGTCATTCTTTGATAAGGATCTACGGCATAGCAGCCTTCAAAGCCAGGATTTGGCCTTGGAGACAGACCTCCCCCCCCTAGCCATCGAGCTTTACGAGTCGCTCTTAGCGGCCGCAGATACTCAGAATGTCAAAAAAACGGCAAAGATTGTAGAACACTGTCAAAAATGGATGTCAGCACTCCAGCCGGGATTTCTGGAATTTGATCGATTATTCATCAACTCCAATCGTGCCAATCAGCGCGCCAATGAGTTAAATGCCGCATTGGAGGGGGAAAGGTCGGCCGGCCAACGACAGCGGTTGGCAGAAGTGTCAGCCGAGAAGGAATACCTGTCACAGGAGCTTGCGAGGCTTGTCGGTGAGGTCGCCCACCACCGCGATCAACTGTCCCATCTATCCCATGAACTCGAATCCTTTACCCACGAAGCATCCCAGCAACGCCAGTTGCTGGAAAATGAACTCGCCCGACTGACCCAAGAAATCGAAAATCGGCGCGAAGAATGGACGCTCCAGCAAGCTGCAATCCACGAGCTTACACAACAAAAAAACACGCTGTCTGAACTCATTCGCCAACGGGACGAGGAGTGTGCCAATCTTAAGATCAACATCCATGAGCGCTTCCGCGAATTGGCGGAGTTATCGAAAATGTACCTTGCCAGCGAAGAGCGAGGCGGAGTCGCAGTGGCCGACAACACCAAACTGAAGAAATCGATCTCTTGGAAAATAACCGCACCCCTGCGGTTGCCAAACCAGCTGCTTAAAAAGCTGAGCAAACAAGAGCGCGTATTGCGGAATCACCGAGAAATCATACTAAGATCAGGGCTTTTTGATGAAGATTTTTATTTACAAGCCTATCCTGATGTGGCTACACGAAAAGCAGACCCAATACGTCACTATCTATTATTTGGGGCTAGTGAAGGCCGCAATCCAAACGCATCGTTCAATACTGGCAGATATCTCGATCGATACCCCGATGTAAGAAATGACAAGAATAAAATAAATCCTTTCGTTCACTACATTTTGTATGGGAAACAAGAAAAAAGAAAAGTATCTTGAATCCAATTTGAGATTATTCTCAACCGCAACCGAGGCATTGTCCCAAGAAGCAACCATTCCGCGCGCATATCACATTGCTCGGAACCTTTTTTGGTAAAAGAGTTTTCTCTCCATCGCGTTAACCTGGAGCTTCCACGCAAACACCCTTGTTCTTGCGTGGACGAAAATTCTGCCCATCCGCTCTTGTGGAGCGAAATCCTGCGTAACATCACGCTAAGATTATCCATCAAAAGTTCGCTCCAAACACAATCGAAATTGAAGCGTTCACACAAGATGACCTTGTCACCTTGAACGATCTCAATCTGGCGAAGGCAATCACAAAAAAGCTACCGCAATCTGTGAAGTCTTTCGAGCCTCGTTCAAACGACAGGCGCACACTCACCGGAATTCCTCTGGTGAGAAAGCAGTCACCGTTCAGCAGATTACAAAAATCAATGCCTATGAAGTTACCAGCCGATTTCGATCCCGAATTCTACGCCGCTTCGTATCCCGATGTAACCATTTCAGGGATGTCACCAGAAGACCATTACATGCTAATTGGCAAAAACTTATGTAGGCCACAGAACAGGGACATTGCAGCTTTATCTGCTTCACACCACCCGGGCCAGCATAGTGCGCACCGCAGCCAACACCCCTTCAACATGATCTGGATATCGGGCGAGAGCGACACACCAGGTCACCATTACCGAGTCATAAGGCCAATCGCAGCTGCACGCTCTCTCGGTCTCGAAGCCCAGTGGATTAAACCTGAATCAGTCTTTGAACACATCAACGCCATCAAGCGCTCACATTTGTTGATCATTTGGCGAGCACGCTGGTCCTCGGCCATCTCCACCGCAATCACCACAGCGCGCGAGTCTGGTGCAAAAATTATCTTTGATGTGGACGACCTTATGTTTGCCCCGGAGATAGCTCGGGTTTCTGTGGTCGACGGCATTCGATCGCAAGGTCTCACCGAGGAGGAGGTGCGGATCATTTACAGTGAAATCAGGCAGACTATGGACCATGCCGACCTTTGTATTGCGCCTACGGAAGAACTGGCCACCCACATGCGAAGAGCTGGCAAACCCGCACTCGTCATACCAAACACTTTCGATTCTCCCACAAGGTCCGTCTCCCGCACGGCACGTTTTTCTTTCGACGAAACCCGCCAAGACAGCCTGGTCCGCATCGGTTATGCCAGTGGAAGTCGTACACACCAAAAGGATTTTGCCCTCTGCGCCGACGCCGTGGCCGACTCGCTCAGCAGGCACCCAGAGTGTCGTCTGGTTCTGTTCCGATCATACGATCATAATCAAAGCATCCTTGAGATTTCTGAATTCCCGCGTCTATGCGAACTGCAATCGCAAATCGAGTGGAGACTTTCCGTGACATTGGAAGACCTGCCGCATGAAATTGCGCGCTTTGACATCAACTTGGCTCCCCTTGAGGCAGGAAATGTTTTTTGCGAAGCAAAGAGCGAGCTTAAGTTCTTTGAAGCATCTCTTTGCCGCGTGCCGACGATAGCATCCCCGACGGGCCCTTTCGGAAGAGCAATATCTAACGGCAAGAGTGGCCTGCTCGCATCAACACCTCGCGAATGGGAAGATTGCTTGGAACTGCTGATCTCCAGTCACAAGACCAGAAACCGCCTCGGCATGGTCGCGAACTGTCATGTGCAATGGGCGTTCGGCCCCGAGCGCTTGCGCCATGAGATTTCTTCCTTGGTGAGTTTGTCTGAGGACCGTAGCAACCTGTATAGACATTTTCCTTTCGTGGCCGCAGCGCGCTCTCACCAACTGAATGTACCACCATGCATCCCAGACTACGAAAAAGTCTATTCAAAATCCACGCATCTCGAAGCACGAGCAACTGTGATGGTGACTTTGTTTAACTATAAAAGTTTCGTGATAGAGGCTCTCGAGTCGGCATTGGCCCAAACGGCAAGGCCCTTGGACCTTGTGATCGTCGATGACTGTAGCACAGACGGATCTCTGGAGACTGCCCTATCATGGAGTAGGGCGAATTCGGACTCATTCAATCGATTGATGGTTGTACAGACCGCCGAAAACTCCGGTCTTGGTAGCGCCCGCAACCTTGGATTTGCAATAGCTGAGACAGAGTGGGTGATGATTCTTGATGCGGACAACCGGCTACGCCCACAGTGCATAGAGCGTTGTTTAGAAAACGCCACCAGCAGCGCTTCATTTGTCTATCCCACCATTCAGTGCTTCGGCGCCCATTCACACCTAATGAGCAATCTTGAGTGGAATCCCCTTCGGCTCATCGGCGGCAACTACGTGGATGCGATGGCCATGGTGGCACGTAGCGCATGGGCAGCAACAGGGGGCTATGACACGACAAGGACAGGCTGGGAGGATTATGACCTATGGTGCAAGCTAGCGAGTCTTGGCCTCTGGGGAAATTGGGTCCCGGGCGAGCCACTGGCCGAGTACAGAGCCCACGAAGAGTCCATGATGAACACGACCATGATGCAGGCAGACAAGGTTGCTTCCATAATTTGTCATTTACAGGACCGACATCCGTGGCTCAACATCTTATCTCCGAATACGCATTCATCAACATGAAAGCCATAAATAGGCAAACCCGGAACGTTTGATATTACCATATAGACATAATATAATTCAACAGACGTCGATATGTCACCAAATTCACACGTATCCAGCGCCCCTCGCTCTCAAACACTCACTTAAGGAAACTTTGTGGAATTAGATTTTCTAATAGATATCCTTCGCTGCCCCAACACTGGCAGTACACTTCAGCGAACATCCGCAGGCCTGCAGTCGTCAGACTCAGGTTCTATCTACCCATTGGTCAGGGGTATTCCGGTGTTCACGGTAGAGGGTACCAAGGTCGTCCACCAACAAGAATCCCACCTGAGTAATTCGCTGGCACCTGCAGCACAAGCAATGATCGCCAGCACTCAAGGCTTGGTTTTAAACCTTAGCGCCGGCGGCTCAGTGATTCAGCCAGAGAATGTGGTCGAATTGGAATACAGCATATTTCGCAACACCAACGTGGTGGGAGACGCACATAAGCTTCCATTCGCGAGTGAGACCTTCGCAGGTTGCATTTGCATGAATGCCTTCGAGCACTATCACACTCCCGGGACCGTCGCGGCCGAGATACTTCGAATCTTGAAGCCAGGCGGCTGGTTTTTTATGCACACAGCGGGTCTACAACCACTTCACGAAGCGCCACACCACTATTACAATGCGACCAGCTTTGGCGTCACGCATTGGCTGAAAGGTTTTCAGGATTTGCAAGTTGTCGTGTCGCCGAATTTTCACCCGGTTTATGCGCTATCCTGGTTGACGTCAGAGATCGAAAGAGGAGTGTCAAAAAACTGTTCATCGGAAGAACTAGTAACGCTCCAGAATGCGACCATTATGGACATCACAGCCTTCTGGAGGGACCCAGCTAGTCGCAAAGGCAAGCTCTGGGAAGCGATTCAGAAAATCGATCCTGAGACCCAGCAGATCTGTGCAGCTGGGTGGCAAGCCACAGGACGGAAACCATTTGCGCGTTAAAGGATCCAATAGATTTTTTCCCATATCCGACTTGGAAAGACCGGATCGAGGACGATTCAGTATGTGCTTTCGTAGCACCGCGACATGAGCACGAACCAGAACAGTTCTACCGGAAACTCCGCACTGCGTTCCTTCTTGGCGTTGTAATGGCCTTCCCTGATTGGGGGCGTGGCACCGAAGGAGGCCAAGACCCTGGATTTGAGCAGGAGCCAGTCGCAAATACAGTGAAGTCCCATGGCATGGAATAGCTGGGCGAAGAGCATCTCGGAAACATGGCGCTTCACGCTGAAGTTGCAAGCCTTGTAGAAGCGCCCTCAATCCCTTCTCACCGATTAGATGAACTTTAGGTTATCGACAATTTATCACCTTTTCAGATCATTCCTGCTTGATCATGAATCAACTGTTTACGTGAGATGCATCGAAACAAACAAACTTCTGGATCATTCTTTTTACAAATCACAGCGTCCAAGAAACCTGGCCGCTCGATTCCACCCCACCGCTCACTACATTCTTTGGGGGGAATCGCAAGGACTGTGGCCGAATCCTAATTTTTCACCGACCGCCTATCTCGCAAATAATCCTGAGATAGCCGATGAGATCCAGCGACCGCTTTGGCATTACCTGACGGTTGGAAAAGCGCGACAACTGAGGGCTACGCCGTTTCCGCCGGATCCCACCACGCTACCGGCCGACCTGGCGGCCATCCCCAGCGCAACCAATCTTCCCGTTCAAGAGACACAAAGCGACCTGGCGGTCGTGGTGCATGTTTTCCACTATGAGCTGTGGGAAGAAATCGCCGCCGCGCTTGGCCAAATTCCCCAATCTTTCGATCTTTATTGCACCGTGATCCGGCGGGAGGGGTTTGACTCTTTGGTGGCGGACATCCATGCCTGTTTCCCCAATGCACAGGTGCTTTGTTTTCCCAATCACGGCCGCGACATCTTCCCCTTTGTTCACCTGGTAAACAGCGGAATCTTTTCGAATTACGCGGCGGTCTGTAAGTTGCACACCAAGATGAGCCTGCATCTGGAGGATGGCGATCGCTGGCGCAGCGAATTGATCCAGGGGATTCTCCCTTCCCGTGGTCAAGTTCGCTGGTTGCTGGATGCCTTTTTGGCCGATCCTGAGATAGGAGCTGTGGTTTCAGATTCAAACCTAATGGAACACCCTCACCTCTGGGGCCCGAACCGACCAAGGGTCACTGACGAGCTCAGGAGGCTTGGCATTTCGGCCGATCGATTCAAACTGAGCTTTCCGGGAGGGTCGATGTACTGGATCAAATACGAAGCTTTGAGACTGCTGCAGTCGATGAACTTCTGCGCGGAGGATTTCGAGCGCGAAGAAGGACAGCTCGACGGTACGCTGGCGCACGCGATCGAACGGATCATGGGCTTTCTGGTCCAGCACGCTGGACAGCGGGTGTGCAGGGTTTCGGAGTTATTGACCGAGACTGAAAGCAAGAGACGACACCAAAGCAGCCAAACTACCTTCCTACCATGATCGACATCAAACATGCGGGTTGTATCAAGGTGACCGTCCTGATCAACAGCTACAACACGGCGGATTATCTGGACGAGGCCATCGCGAGCGCGAGGCAGCAGACGAGGCGCGTGGATCAGATTGTGATCTCCGACGTGAGCACGGATGCATCGGCCGAGGTCATTGCGAGACATTCCAAGCAAGATGCTCGGATCTTGGCGGTTCATGGCCAGAATCGTGGCCAACTGCAAACGATCCTGTCGGGACTTGCCGCGGCCGAGGGCGATCTGGTTTTCTTGCTGGACGGTGATGATTGCTACGAGAGGCAGCACGTTGAGACGCGCCTTGAACGATGGGATCAGTTTCCAGGAGCGGATGTCTTGTACGGCCGCCACCGCACCGTCGGGCAGAGCGAATTGCTCGCGCGGCTGCGAGGCAAGCAGGATCACGAGAACGCCCACTGGATGGGGCCGATCCCGCTGGAGGAAGTCTACGACTGGGGGTATGGCACGGCTCTGGCTTGGTGCCTGCCGTCCTACCATGCCGGGGGCATCAACTCCTGTCTGTCGTTTCGTCGCTCACACCTGCACCGGCTTCCCTTGCAGGAACTCAGCGACGCCTTTGGCGACGAACTGAAGGCGAACGCCGACTACATGATGCTACTGGCATCAGCGCTCTACGGCGGACGCAAGGTCTATGTGCCGGATCGCACGGTGGACTATCGAGTCCATGCCAAGAGCCTGACGGGGCAATACGCACTGGGAGAAGCCGAGAGCGACTATCGTCAGCGTTATCACTGCGCCTTGGCCCGCAATTGGCTTTGTGCGGCACCAAGGTTTGGTCCGACGCTGCGCGATATTCTCGACAAGGAGTTGGCTACCGTTCCCAATCCGTCGAGAGGACATCGCCGCTGGTATGCCGAGGCGAAGAAGTCAGGTCGCTGAGTATGGCGATTCATCGATCCACTAGTTGATACAGCTGAACGAAGTTGTGCTTTGATTTGCTGATTCGGGCTCAGGAATTCCTCGATTTCCTCTGTTCGCTCCCAGTTTTGAACGCTCTGCGACACTGTTCCATTCGTTTCCTTTGACCATGCTTTTTGTTGACGTCTCCCGCCTAGTTCGTCGCCATTTGGGGGTGATCCACCACACGGGTATCGACCGGGTAAACCTCGAGTATGGTCGCTGGGTTTCTGGGATGGGTGGAAGTCTTTGCCTGCGCCAAGGCGCAGAGCTGAAGCAACTTTCGCAAGGGGTGTTGGCGGGGCTTCTGTTAGGAGTAGAACAGCCGGGTAAATCGAGACGAAAGAGACGTCATCGACTCTATCTGCTGTTACGCTCTCTCCTGTTTCGCAGACCAATCCCGAAGGGCTGCACTCTTCTGGTTTCCACGCACTCATGGCTCGCACATGAGGATACATGGCGGTGGCTACTGAAGCGCAACTGCAAGGCGGTGGTTTTCCTGCACGACTTGATACCCATCCAATTTCCCGAATACGCGCATCCTCGCGAGAAAGTGCTCCACGAGCGGCGGCTCGACCACACACTGCGTTACAGCCGCGGTATCATCGTCAACTCAAGCTGCACCAGATCGGCCGTTCTGGCGTATGCAAATCGGATGGGATTGCCCGTGCCGCCGATCCTGGTCGCCGCGCTTGGGCACGAGCTTCCCGATCCGGATTCCGTTCCTTCAAAGCAAAACTCAGCGAAGCCTTATTTCTTGATCCTCGGCACGATCGAGCCGCGCAAGAACCACCTGCTGCTGCTCACCTTGTGGCGGGAACTGGTGAAACGCCATGGTGAGGCGGCGCCCCGCTTGATCATCGTCGGCCGTCGCGGATGGGAATGCGAGCAAGTGGTCGACTTACTCGAGCGCTGCGAAGCCATCCACCCCTATCTGATTGAGAAGAATGATGCCTCAGACGAAGAGGTCGTTGCCTTGTTGGCTTGCGCGCGTGCCCTCCTGATGCCCTCCTATGCGGAGGGCTTTGGCATGCCGGTGCAGGAAGCGCTCGCCATGGGAATTCCCGTGATTTCATCACCGTTGCCCGCTATCCAGGAATTCGCCGGAGAAATTCCTGACTATGCCGAGCCACACGACGGCACGCGCTGGCTCAAGCTGATCGAGGAATACGCTAAGCCCCACTCGCCAGAGCGCGAGGCCCAACTGCAACGCCTCCCAGCCTTTCGCCACCACACCTGGCCCGAACACTTCGAGCGGGTCGCAGCGTTTCTAGAAGCGGAGATCGGATGCGGGGAATCAGGAGTTACGACATCCGGCTCCCCCGGGTAGGACGTGCTCGACCCAGGCCGCCCGCTTCATTCCGAGGCCGGGAGGAACCGACGCAGGCGGTGTGTGCGATCACACACCATTCAAGGCGCGACGAAACCCCATCCCCTTCCATGTTCATTCAACATCCAAGATCCAGATAATCCCCCACATGGCTCTTCCAACCATTTACGCCGTGGGTTTTTCCCGATGGAAACGCCAGCATGTGCGGGCGCACTTCCAAGGCCGGAATCTAGTTTTTGTATCCAAACCATCGCGCCTTCCGAAGAAAGGCAATCTATGCATTGCCAAATGGGGGCTACGCATTCCCAACGAAAAATTCCCGCCCGATTCGGAGCTCATCTGCCTTGAGGATGGATTCCTGAGATCCGTAGGCCTCGGGGCGCATCTGGTGCGCCCTCTTTCGTGGGTTAGCGATGCACATGGCATTTATTACGACCCTCGTCAGCCATCGGATCTGGAACTGATTTTGCGGCAATTGGATTTTGATGATGCATTGCTTGTCCGGGCAAGGAAACTGGCGGATGCCATCGTGGCAGCTCATCTAACCAAGTACAACACGGGTTCGGAGACATGGCAGTGCCCGAATGGAGCAAGGCGCGTGATTTTGGTTCCTGGGCAAGTGGAGTCGGATGCATCCATCCGCTGCGGCTCGAAAAGCATCAAGACCAACCTGGGGCTCATGGAAGAAGTGCGACGGCGCAATCCAGATGCCTTCATCGGCTACAAGCCACACCCGGACGTGGTCGCCGGGCTCCGCGTCATGGGTGCGGGAGAACGCTCTGCTTTCAGGTTCTGCGATCAGGTGATCGGCGATGTCCCGATGGCGGATTTGCTATCGCAAGTCGATGAGGTTCATACCCTCACTTCGTTGACCGGTTTCGAGGCATTAATCCGGAGCAAAAAAGTGGTGACTTATGGTATGCCATTTTATGCAGGATGGGGACTCACCGAAGATCTGGGTATGAGCGTTGAAGTCGCCAAACGCAGAAACCGCAAGCTCAAGCTCGACGAACTCATCGCGGGGACGCTGATTCTTTATCCCACCTATGTCAGCCGCGAGACCGGCGTCTTCATCACCCCTGAGCAATCGCTCGATGAACTGATCGCTTGGCGTGACACCCACCCCACCCGCCTCTCTACCAAGCAGCGTCTGCTCAGGTTCTTCCTGAGACGAATCGCAAACTAAGACGATGCAGAGCCCCTTGGACTGCGTGTAGCCTGCAACCGCTTGTCCCGAGACAGCCTGCTGTCAACCGGGAGGTGTCGATCTAGTGTGAAATGTGATGGAGACCTTGCTGGACGTGATGGTCGGGGCGGCAACAGGCGGCGTGGTCCCAAGACGGCAGCAGGCCGCCTCATTACAAGAGGCTTTCGAACGTCCGATTGTTTTCAGCTGGGTCCCCAACCCTCCAGCCGCTTCTGAACTCCTCAAATGAAAAAGCTTTTTGAATTCGTCGCCTCACAGCACCGGCGCGTGCTCTTACTGCAAGGACCGATCGGCCCGTTTTTTCAGAATCTAGGAAGAGATCTAGTCAAGGCCGGCGCATCCGTTCTGAAAATCAATTTCAATGGTGGTGACTGGTTGTTCTTCCCCTCGGGTGCGGTGAACTATCGGGGATCGCTCGATGATTGGCAACCCTATCTCGAGCGTTTTGTCAAAAAGAACCAAGTCGATTTGATCCTGCTATTTGGCGATTGCAGGCCGATCCATGTGGTGGCGCGCACGGTGTCTCAAAAACTTGGAGTCGAACTCGGCGTGTTTGAGGAAGGCTACATCCGCCCAAATTACATCACTCTCGAACGCTCAGGGGTGAACGCATACTCCATGCTTCCCAAATGTCCAAATCATTACCTTGCGTCCACGCTGACCGAGCTTCCTGTGGCATCACCGATCGGCAGGCCGTTCTTTTACGCCATGGTGTGGGCGATGCTTTACAACATCGCGGGAACGCTGCTCAGTCGGTATTTTTCTGGCTACGTTCATCATCGCAATCTAGGCCTGTCTGAGTCGATTCGCTGGCTTCGGTCGTTCTGGAGAAAGTGGATCTACTCAATCAAGGAAAGAGGCATCCAAGAATCACTGGCAGGTGAGCGGGCGCAACAATACTATCTAGTCCCCCTTCAAGTCAGTGGTGATTCTCAGATCCGAAGTCATTCGAGATTTAACAATATCAGGGATTTTATCGAGGAGGTGATGCGCTCCTTCGCTCACCATTCACCTAACGACACGCTCTTGGTCATCAAGCAGCATCCGCTGGAGCGCGGTTACACGATGCACACGCCCCTGATCGAAGGGCTGGCCAAGGAACTCGGCATTCTGGAGAGGGTGCTCTACATTCATGATCAGCACCTTCCAACTCTGTTAGCGCACACGCGTGGAGTGGTTGTCATCAACAGCACCGTCGGCCTTTCTGCAATCGATCACAGTAAGCCGGTCAAAACCTTGGGGCATGCCATCTATGACATGCCAGGACTCACCCATCAGGGCGAGCTCGACGACTTTTGGCAGAATCCGCAAACGCCCAACCGAAGTATCTATGAGTCCTTTCACCGCGAATTGATCGAAAGAACCCAAATCAATGGAAATTTCTATCGAAGACTGCCTGTTCAAGATTACAAATCCGGAGTTTATTGGTAATGCCTGCATTTTTAAGAACACTCGACCGCTACGGACAGCCAGTATTCATCGTTCTGGCATTTATGACCCTGCCATTTTGGTTCCCACTCCTGTTTGCATGGGTGATCATCGATCCACCTTATCGGTGGGCCTCTTGGCAAAAAAGAGGAGTTAAATCCCACAAATCTGTCAGCCCAACACCCGCGCCTGCAATCAACAGCGATCCGGTTGTGCAGAAATCTCCCAATCAGATGCTGTCTGAAAAATGACTCCAAACACTTGTTGGGCTGTGATTTTGCCCCTGGATCCGAGAGACGCTCGGAATGCCCCACTACCCAGAAGCCTCAACGATGCGGAATGTGCGCTCATCCTGACGAACCTCTACTTTTGAAATGCACCGTTGACGGGGAAGCTTACAGATCCCCGTCGACGAACCCAGTCTCGACTGGTTCAATCGTACCCGAAATCCGCCGAATCCAGACCCTGATGGCATCGATCTGAGCCCCGGATGAAAATCCGAGAAAATCCAACTGGTCGACGGCCGAATCCTGGTTCTCGACCACACCTGAAGATCCAGAAAGACTCGCCGATAAGCACCTCCCCAAAGAAATCTTGGCAACGCGGCTAGGAAAGCTACGCTCGCGAAAGTTGAAACTCGCTGGGAAATCTTCCGAATCCCCCTGATTACCTTTGTGGACTTAGACTTTTCGCCGCCGAAACACTGTCCGCTGACAGACCGAAACACCTCTTTAGTCCCCTCTTTCCAGCCCACTCCATTTCCCAGCCCTCCGTTCCGGCCCAATGGCTCTTCCAGGAGCCTCCCGCAGAAAGCAAATTCCTAGCAGCAAAATGACCGAAAAATCATTACTAGAAAATCCTCACCCGTGTTGGAAATTTTTGATTGTAATTCTGAAAATTTTCGCACTATCAAACACCACTAACGCCGAAGATGTCTTTCGTGATGTTTATTTATCGGATTCAAAAAAAACAATCGCATCTGTTGGCCTGTTGCCATACAGCAATTTAGACCCCTTGAGATTTAATTATTGCGATCGTTTTATCATCCCTTTTTCAAAGAGTTCCATTCATGATTCGAATCAAGCATCGGCGATCACTAGAAAACCCGAAACTGATGAGTTTTCCCAGAAAATGGTCCATGCTGACTTGACATACAGTAGCTCATCATTTTTTGAAGACGTCTCTTTGATCAAATGGGAAACCGCCGCTGTGTTGGGCAGCACACTTGTGCTAGGATTCATGGATTGGGACTGGGGATCGTCTTCTTTTTACTTCGATTCTGAAGGATTTTTTGGCAAGAACACCATCAGCGGCGGCATGGACAAATTCGGCCATATCTACGGATCCTACACCTTGGCGGACTTCTTCACTTATTCCATCAACAGAAAATCCGGCAATTTTGAACAGGCCGCATTGACAGGCTCCATGATGTCATGGGGTGTCATGTTGGTTGTTGAGACAATGGACGGTTTTTCTGGCGATCACGGTTTCTCACCTGAGGACCTTCTGATGAATACCATTGGTGTGACTCTTTCATACTTTCGCAATACCAACCCTGAACTCGGAAAGAAGATTGATTTCCGAATGGAATACTTACCCTCAGGTTACGATCGGGGGTTCAGTCCCCATTCCGACTATGCAGGTCAGAAATACTTATTGGTTCTCAAACTCGGAGGTTTTGAAAAACTAGAAGAAACCCCCCTTCGCTATCTTGAGATACAGGCCGGATACTTCACGGAAGGCTTCAACGGAAAGGAAGCGACAGACAGAACTCGCCACCCCTTTGTTGGCATTGGTCTTAATCTTGAAGAACTGTTTTTCGGTCGAAAGAACGGGGAGGAATCCAGCTGCAAATTTGCAGGGCGGCAGCTCCTTCAGCGAGTACAAGTTCCTTGCACCTATTACACAAACGACAAAGACGCCTACAATTACTGAAACTAGCTGCAGATAAGATATAGCTCTACCAAAAAACTTCGGCATCTTAGCATTCCCCAGGGATTAGTCAGGATGGCTCCGGCTGCCGAGAGGGCGAGGTCTTGCATTTCCCCGAAGTTTCCCTATCTGCTAAAGCGACTTGTTTCGCCCCCGTTCCCATGATCGCACAGCTTCTCCGTTCCGCCGCCCTGCTGTTTCTTTCCGGCATTCCTGGAATCTCGTTTGCCGCCGACGCGGTGATTGTGAGCAAGGATCGAGCCATCGATGCGAGGTTCACCGGTCAGGCCTGGGAGCGATCGGCCACTGGGTTCTCGGCAGAGGGCACGGGAAAATTCCTGCATGCGAAAGCGATGCTGGGAGCCGGGGATTTCCGTGTGCGGGCGACACTGCAACTGGAGAGACTCGATGGCAGCGCCGCGTCGTTTGAGATCGGTGACAGCCGGTTCGGATTCGATGGCAAGGGCGGCTCTCTTTTTGTCGAAGGTCCGCTCTTCACCGGAGCGACTGCCCCGCTGCCCAAGTCCTCCACCCTGCTCAAGCCCTCGGTGCCCTTCACATTCGAAATCGTGCGGACCAAGGGCCTGACCCGATTCCTTCTGGACGGGGCCGAGGTCCATCGCAAGTCGGACTGGAGTCGCGCTCCTGGCAGGATCGGACTCCGGCCCTGGCGGAATCGGATGACCGTGATCGATTTCACCATCGAGGGAAATCTCGTCCCGCCGCCGCCCGTTCCGTCACCGACCTTTCTCAGCGGCTTCGCGGGAGGAAAGGACGGCTATCATACGTTTCGCATCCCAGCCCTGGCCGTGACGACCAAGGGCTCCGTGCTGGCCTTCTGCGAGGGGCGAAAGAACTCCTGGGGTGACTCAAGCGACATCGACCTCGTGCTCAAGCGATCCACCGACCACGGCAAGACCTGGAGCGCGATTTCGGTGCTTTGGGATGATGGCCAGAACACCTGTGGCAATCCCTGTGTGGTGGTCGATCGGCAAACCGGAGCCATCTTTCTCTTGAGCACCTGGAACCGAGGCGACGACCATGAAGGAGGCATCATCGCCGGAACCAGCAAGGACACGAGGCACGTCTTTGTCCTCCGCTCGGACGATGACGGACTCACGTGGAGCAAGCCGCTGGAGATCACCAGTGACGTCAAGAAGCCCGACTGGACCTGGTACGCCACAGGCCCGGGCAGCGGCATCCAGATCGAGCACGGCCCCCACAAGGGACGACTGGTGATTCCCTGCGACCACATCGAGAAGGACACGAAGCACTACTTTTCCCATGTCATCTTCTCAGACGACCATGGAAAGACCTGGCAACTGGGTGGCCATACGCCGGACCATCAGGTCAACGAGTGCGAAGTGGTGGAACTCACAGGCGGAAAGCTCATGCTCAACATGCGGAGTTATGCCGACTCGAAACGCATGCGACAGACCGCCTTGAGTGACGACGGTGGCCTGACGTGGAAGGATCAAAAATCTGATCCCAATCTGATCGAACCCATCTGCCAGGCTGGCATCGAGCGCTACCGCTGGCCAGATGGGGACAAGCCGGGTGTCATTCTTTTCAGCAATCCGGCGAGCACCAAGGGACGGGTCAACGTCACCCTCCGTGCGAGCCTGGATGACGGGAAAACCTGGTCGCGTTCCAAGCTGCTTTACGAAGGTCCCGGAGCCTACTCCGATCTCGATGTGATGCCCGACGGCCGCATTGCCTGCCTCTACGAAGCCGGTGCGGACAACATCGCGGAGTCGATTGTGTTCACCCTAGTCGGACTGGACGAACTCCAACCGAATGGCCCAAATCCCTGATCTTTTTGAACTGCGCCGCCCTCATTCGAAATGAAGCACCACGGTCGTCCGTGGCCCGACCTTGAGCTGTTCGCCAGTCTTCGCCACTTTCGCATCCACCAGACTGCGGATCCTTCCTGAATGGGCGGGGACTTTAAGATCGAAGGTCTTGTCCGAAGCCATGTTCATCGCGATCAGATAGGGACCATGGCGAAGCTGATAGAAGTCACCACGACCTGCGTGGACATTTTCCTGACCCGGCTTGAACGCGATCCCGTCGGGGATGCGGGCAATCGGCAGCTTCTCGCCCTTGTGGGCGGAAATGAAGGTCTCCGGATAGCGTGGACCGCCGTTGGCGAATCCGAAGTTGGTCCAGTCGGGACGGGTGTATTCGAGATTTGAGGGCGTGAACTCGATCTCCTCCTTCACCGTTGCGATGCGGTCGAAGGCCGGGGTGATGAAATGCACGCGACCGAGGAAATTGATCGCATATCTGGCGCGCCAGTAGAGGGATGCGTAAAGGATCTCCCTGCCGTTCTTGATGGCCACGACTCCATCCTCCTCATCCGAGAACACGAAGTCCGGCTGATCCCAGGACATCGGCAGTCGTTTTCCAGTCGGAGGCACCGCCTTCAGCTCCTCAAGGCAGCGCGGAACCGGAAGCAAGCCGGCGGTGATCCGGAAGCCCTTGTTGGACAGGTGCTCCGCCATCGATTGGTAGAACTGATTGTCGGCCATCATCTGCTCCACGCCTCCCACCAGCACCGGATCAAGGGTGGCCGCCGCCACCTCGACGGGCGTTCCATCCCAGGAAGGTCGCTGGGTGTAGGTGACATCACCGGGGAAATGGACATCCCTCCAGCCGACGATCGTTTCCTGGACCATCGCGCGATGGCCATCGGCATCCAGCATCGGATAGCGGAAAGGAGCGCGGGCGCGGGCAATCTTCACCAGCTGCGCCTTGATCCGAGGGTCGCCCGGCTTGTCGGGTGAGGGACGGGTGGCGTCGTAGATCTGCGTGACCCAGTCGATCACCTCGCCATAGTTTCCCACGAATCCGAGCTCCTTCGTGAGTCCCTTGCGGGTGAGCTGGAAGTACGAGTCTCCCAGTGGTTTGAGCGGCTTCCCATCCTTCTCGCTTCCGAGCCACGGCTCAAGTCCCACCGATTCGTAAAGATATCGCAACGCCCGCTCTTCCGGTAGGGCATCCGCAGGCGAGACGGCGGCCACCCCGCGGTTCGCGAGATAGAGGCCGTAGAGATCATTGATCATCGTCTGGTTGGTGTAGAGCCGCCGGTGCTCGCGGTGCCAGTCGCGACAGGCCACCAGCATCTCGCGGTAGGCATCGCGACGCTTCACTTGGGCGCCCATGCCATTGTCGATCATCTCATCGAACGCGGGTGAGAGTTTCGGAGCGAGCAGGTCAAGCACCCATCCCGAGGGCCCGAGTCCGAACCAGTCGGGATTGTAGGTCGAAGGCTCGGCCTCGGCGAGTTTGGGATTCTTCACGTAGGCCTGATAGAGGGCATCGAGGCTCACCTGGATCTTCTCCATCGCTTCAGGCCGGTCATGGGCGCGGGTCCAGTTTTCGAAAGTGGCCTTGGCCAGAAACAGCGTCTGCATCTGGCTGGCAGGCCGCTTCGGATCCTTCAAAAGGCCGTCGATCTGCCCGTTGACCCGGGCCTTCAGCGCCTCCATCACCTCGGGGCCCGGAGAGGGTCGTGGCCCGGGCTTTTCAGGCGAAGTTCCCTGCTTTTCATCCGATGGCGGCGTGAAGCAACCGTCGGTGTGGCTGTAAACCCGATAGATCCCGCGAGTGGGTTCAACCATCGGCTTCTGATACTGCTCGAACTTCGTGCCATATCCCCAGATCGGCCCGGTGGCGCGAATCTCCAGTGCCACCTCCTGCCGGCCTTTTGTCAGGGAAAGCGGCAACGGGTTCGTCCGATACATGAAGCGCCCAGGATAGGCCGGAGCATCAGTGCCCACATCGAGCGCCTCGATGTCGCCCAGGTGTCGGTAGCCGATCTGCCGACCATCGAGATGGAGGGTCAGTTGATTGTGGCTCACTTCCTCTCCCGAGAGCCGGATCGTGAAATAGTTCTGCGCCTCGGGATGGACCTTGAGTGAGAACTTCAATGTGCCTCCCTGCCAGGGCTGGGCTCCTCCGGGGAGAAGTCGGCGTGCTTTCTCGCCCAGCAATCCGGAAAGAACCTCCGATCGCTCCACCTGGAGCCGATGGCCGGACTCGGAGGACTCGTTGCCAAGCGCCAATGTGTCGAGAACTTCACAAAAGGCTATCTCCGTCCCGAGCAGGTAGCAGAGGGTCAGAGTGAGGATTTGGGAAGGGGGCGGCATGTGAGGGGGTCGGTCGATGGAGCCGGACCGAAGCTACCACGACAAGCCCTGAAGCCTTTCAGATCGGGGCTCCCCATTTCCGAGGATAAGAGTGCCGCTGTCTTTCCTCCAGCCAGAGTCATCCAAAGTCCACCGACCAAGAGGTGACGACCGGACCCGGCAGGCGTGACGATTTCGTTTCAGAAGATCCTCTGCCCCGTCGGCCAAATGAAGCATCCTTGGGCAACTCCGCCCTCACCCTTCCACCCCGCTTGCTGGGCCAGGCAGCCTTCCCGCGGGGCAGTAATGTTCCCTCTGATCGTCCCCGGAAAGGACTCCATCCGGGCATTGAAAGCGAAAAGGCGGTGAACCAGCCGCCAAGCAAATTGACTCTGTCACGAATTCGTCACGAAGAGCCACTTCTTGATGCAGAGCGACATTCTAGTTTTCCGCACCGCTCTGGATTGTCCGCAGCGGTCAGCCCCGTCATGGCTTCATTTTCCAACAAAAACGCTTCAATCCCTGGCCTTGAGAAGATCTCGACGGCTGGAACCAGGTTGAGTCCTCAATCGAGGATCACCGCAGTGTGGCTGATTCTCGCGATGGCATTCCAGCCCTATATTATATTAGGCGCGTCGACCAATCCTGCCAACGAGACCCGCCAGAAGGCCTTCGAATGGCAGGCATCCTCGCCTCGGAACAACCCTGATTCCTGGAAAAAGCCAGTCAACACCTGGCGCTCAAACGATCTCTATCAAGCCTGGCTCGACCATTCCTCCCCCCCCTCTCTGGTAGTCCTCCCGCAGTCCCCACCGGTGGACGATGGCCAGAGCCCACTGTTGCCCCCCGATGGAATTCCCTTGGCAACTCCAGGAGGAATTCCGGCAGCCCCCATCCCTGCTGGAGAATGTGAGCTGGTCGGTGAAATCTCAGATGCCGCCTCGTTGGACCCCATTGCTGGAGCAATCATCGACGCGATTGGAACCGGCAAAACCACGGAAACCGATGCCAAGGGCCGCTTCAAACTCACCGGACTGCCTCCGGGCACCTATACCCTCGAAGCCAGCAAACTCGGATACTTTTCCGAGTCCGGCTCCGTCACGACGGTTCCCGGCCAGGTCGCAGAACTGAGGGTCGGACTGCGGATCAAGCCCGCTGACGACGGATCCCAGGAATACACCCTCGAAGAGGAAACCCTCATCGGCGAGTATCAGGGAGAAACCGCTGCGGCACTCGGACTGGGGATTGATCTCGGAAATACGGTATCCTCCGGCATCTCGAAGGAGGACTTCACCAAAACCGGAGTCAGCGATGCCGCCAGCGCGGTTGGGAAGATCTCTGGTGCCAACATCGTGGGCGGAAAATTCGCCGTCGTCCGCGGCCTTGCGGACCGTTATGTGACCACCTTGTTCAACGGAGCCGCCATTTCCTCCGCCGATCCCTCCCGAAAGGCTGTCCAACTCGACATCTTTCCCACCTCCGCGATCCAGGGGGTTGATATCAGCAAAACCTATTTCCCCAACCTGCCCGGCGACTTCGGAGGAGGAACGATCAAGATCAAGTCCCTCAGCATACCCAAGGAGCAGATCGCCGAGGTCAAATACAAGATCACCTGGAACTCGAACCTCAAGGACCGGATGCTCGCCCATCCCAATCGCGAACTGGGATACTGGGGAGATGTGGACAAGCGAATCCCTGATGCTTACCTCTGGAATCTTGATGCCAACGGTAATCCCACCAGCTTCAATCCCGGTGGCAACCGCGTCAT
>JAIXVN010000053.1 GCA_027483005.1 Verrucomicrobiaceae bacterium | reverse complement strand
GAAGGAGCTTTCCCGCAGCTTGCCGTGGCGGAGCAGGCCTTGTTCATCGGTGCGGACTCGATCGGCGGAAGCCGTTTCCAGGGGGAAATCCAGCGGGTGGTAATCATCCCGCGTGCGCTCAACGACACGGAGGTGGCGGCGGATGATGACAAGCCGAACCCCGCACGACTCGCCGATGCCGAGTGGGTCATGAAAGACCAGAGTGCCGGCGAAGTGGTATCGTCCGTGGGACAACAGGTTTTGGTTCGATGTGGTGAAGCTCCTGCAAGCAAAACGGGCAGCCTGCTGCGTGACGATCAAGTGGTGACCCCGCAAGGCGTGCCCTTCGTGGCTCCGACGGCAACACGCAATGTGGCCTTCACCTCGTTGTGGGACAAGTGGCCTGCGAAGGCAACGGTGCCAGTTGACCAAAGTGCTGCTGCGGCGTGGTTGTTGGTGGCCGGTTCCACCCAGCCCTTGCAGGGGAAGATCGCCAACTCGGTGGTGCATTTCCGCTATGCCGACGGCGTGGACGAACGGCTCGAACTGGTTCCGCCGTTGAACTTCCGCATGCTCTGCCCCTGGGGCGGAGGCGACTACAATCAGGAATCTGATGCGTTTGCACTGGGTGACACCCCGCCCTTGATGGTTCAACTCGGCAGCAACTGCCGCGCGATGCTTTACGGCTGGCGCTTGCGCGAGGGCGTGAAACTCAAGGAAGTCACCCTGGAAACGCTGTCGCAGGAAGTTGTCGTCGGCTTGATGGGCGTGAGTTTGATGAATCCCGATAGGTCCGAGGCAAAATGAGATTTCCCTGAACTGATGTCCTCCTCACATACGAATAACCAGATAATGCACTTACTTGACGACCACGATCAGGAGATCGCCGCTGCGGTTGACATGCCACTGCCTGCCGAGGCGATGCCTTCCGCGCTTTTCGCGACAGCAGTTCGCCTTTTTCTGGCGGCCATGGGCATGGCAACAGGCTTCTGCACGATTGCCAATGCGGATATCCTCTATCCCTCCATCAAGTCGAAGGCCTCCTCCGAATTCCCGGGTTGGCCTGTTTCCAATGGAATTGACGCCAGCATGGACACCTGTTGGAGCAGCCGTCTCCACAGTTCCGAAAACCATACAGAGTGGTACGATATTGATTTGGGGGGCTTTAAACGAGTCAACCATCTCAAACTGACTGCGCGAATGATCGGCGGATTGCCGCGCGCGTTTCCTGCATCCGTCACTGTGTATTGGGGCGATGGAACCAATTGGAATCCCTTCGGAACCTTGGCATGGCCAATAGCCCAGTCCGCTGAGGTGGTCGTCAAATTGCCGAAGACCGTGGTGTGTGACGCCATTCGGATTGTGGCAAATACGCTGGGTAAGGATGATGGTGGAAACTACGTGTTTCAGATGGCCAATTGCCAGGCGGGATACATCCAGCCAAAGGTATATATTGGCGGTGACACATTCGGTTGGGATGACATGATTGCGGGGCCAGAGAAATGGGCATGGACCCGAGCCAACGTCGATGGATTCTACATCAACAACTTCTGTTTCGGGCCGAATCCCAGCGATGAAATCCAGAGCCACCGGCTACGGCAGTTTGCGGGTTTGTTTACCCAAAAGAACGTCTATTACGAGACCGACGCTGTGCGATCAACCATAGATGTAGACAAAACGAACATCGATATTCTGCGGCAGTTATTCAATGGTCCCACCTACACGGCGTTAAACATCGATAGCACGGCCCCCATGGTCGGAACCTACGCGGACCATGTTCAAGCGCTGAAATGGCGTGATCCGAATCGGCCGGTCCTGTCGATGTGGGGCCCATGGGCGCTCGGCGGAAGCCTTGGGTCCGGAACGGAGAATGCAAACAGCACCCTGAATCGTATCAACGCATCAGATGGGTATGCCACGGATGGACCGGCTAGACTTTGGGCGGAAGATGGTGGTGGCTATAAAGGTGCGGAGGAATCCGCCATCACGTACTGTCATACGAAAGCAAAGATCGCAAGCGTCATGCTCGCGCCGTTTACGTGTCAGGGGAATGCTGCGGCATGGTTGGCCCATTGCCAGGCGCATGTACGCTATCTTGAGGCACATGGCGCGGATCCCGAGGTGTACATGGTATCCTACTATGCGGGGCAGTTTGAAGCGTATCCGGTGCTTCCGGAAGCCAACCCGGATGGATCGCCCGCCGCGACGATCTCAGGGGTCGCCTACTGGCTCGTCCATCACCTGCAAGATCCGGTGAAATGGCCATGAAGCCGTTACGAGCTCGTGTCAGTTCCCATGATGATTTGTCCGGCTATCTGCCTCTTCAACGGCATGCACCCGAAAAGAAGTTCTTCAGCAGCAGTAAGGGAGATCTTGGAATAGCGGGTGGTTAAACTACATTCTTGGGAGGTGGAGTTGATCGCCAAAGCGACCATCAGCATTGGCTGGAAGACTGTTTCGGGGCGGACCCTTCTCTAGCAGCCTGTTGAAAAACGAAAGTTGATTCGTTCGTCTTTTACCTGCGCATGTTCAAGCCCCGAGAAGCCACCGCCGAGAGCCAGCAGGAATCCTGGATCGAGACCCGACGCCTACCTCAGGCCACCCCAGCACCTTCTATCGAAAACTTGAGGACACGCTCGACGCCATCGATTTCGCAGCAGGCATCCGCGAATTGCAGGCCCGCATAAGTCGGCGTCTCCTGTGGAGGACGCCCCGGAATGGATCCGGTTGTCTATCTCAAGATGCTGATCATCGGCTTCCTTGAGAACCTCCCCAGCGAACGCTCCTTCGCCAACCGTTGCGCCGACTCCCTGTCGCTGCAAGCCTTTCTCGGCGTCGAACTCCACGAAGCCTCACCCGATCACTCCAGCCTCAGCGTCATTCGTGGACGCCTCGGCGCGGACCTCTATCAGGCCGCCTTCGAACTCGCCTTCATCGGCCTGCGCAAGCACGGCCTGCTCAGGGGCCGCAACCTCGGCATCGACTCCAGCATCATCGAAGCCAACGCCTCCCTGTGCGAACTCGTCCACCGCAACACCGAAGAGCAATACCGGGACTACGTCAAAAGCCTCGCCTCCGAAGCTGGCATCGACCCGGTCGACACCAAAGCCGTGCGCCGCTTCGATAAGAAGCGCGAAGTCCGCGAGGCAAGCAACACCGGATGGGTCAACCCCCACGATCCGGATACCAAGGTCGGTCTCACCAGGCACGGTGCCTGTGACATGATCTACAAGCCCGAGCACATCAACGATCTCGACACCGGAGTCATCGTCGCCGCAGAGGTCCGCTGTGGCGACCAGGGCGAAACCGAGGATCTAACAGTTCGTGTCCTTGCCGCCGGAGAAGTCCTTGCCCGCGTCCGTGAAGACCCCAAGCAAACCAAGGTTCTAACAAGCCTCGCCGCCGACGAAGGTTACTTCAGTGTCGAGCAGGACTCCACCGTCCGTCAGGTTCTTGCCAAGGCGAAGCGAGCAGTCAGAAGCGCAAGCGGCAAAGCCCTCCTGCGCAAGCGCGGCGAACACCTCGAACGGAGCTTCTGCCACGTCCTCGACCATGGCAAACACCGTCGAGCCACCCTCCGAGTTCGCAAGAACCTCACCCAACGCCAGCTCTGCGCCGCCCTGGCCCACAATCTCTCGCGGTGACTGCGCCAACTCACCGGCTGTGGCACCGCAAAGCAATGGCTGGCAGGCAACCGGACGGGCGGGATGCCGCGCCATTGGAGCCTGAGAGTGGGGATTTTGGCGCTGGCATCGAACATAAGGGCCTTCATAGGCCCGAGCCACCCGATCTGTCCCTCCCTTCGTCCGGCCATCCGGATCCCAGCACAACCGCTCATCCATCCCGCGATTCTTCTTTTTTCAACAGGCTGTTAGGTTCCGGGGATCAAGGCCGAAGGGCTTTGCACCGACGATGGAGGACAAGCAGCTGAGCCCCTCGGTGTCCGGTTGGTGTTTCAGATGGGACTTCATCCGGAACGTCCCATCGCCATCCACAAGAACCGCAGGAAACCCTTCCCCCTGTTGTCTGGGATCAAAGACCTCCTTGCAATAGGCACGGGAGACCTCATTCCACTTGGGAACTGCCAGAGGCGAGGGCAGCGCGGGCATACGCTCGGTGGCAGGTACCGGAATTTGGGGTGCCGACTTCGAATGGACCGACGCAACTCCGAGCCAAGCCGCTGGTGCGGCAACAAGGAGGGATGAGAGTATCTTCGATCTCACAGGTTTTTGTGACTTGGTCCGTTGTGTTCCATCATGTGGCGCGTTTGCGTCACGTGACAAGCAATCCACAGCTTATTATTCTCGCAGTGGTCTGATTGCCTTTCTTTGACTGGCTTGTCGCGCACTCAATCCCATTTGCCCGTGTTCCACCGCATTCTCCAGCTGTTCGCATTCACCGTCCCTCTCCTGGCCCAAGACGGCGGCCAGCTTTTCACCCTCCACTGCTCCGCCTGCCATGCGCTTGATGGCAAAGGTGCCACTGGCGGAGCCTTCCCTCCGCTCGCCGGAAGCCCGTGGGTGGCGGGTGATGCGGATCGCGCGGTGAAAATCGCACTCAAGGGACTAACCGGTCCGGTCGAGGTTTCGGGAAAGACCTACAATCTCGAGATGCCGCCTCAGGGCGCAGTCATTCCTGACGATCAAATTGCCGCCATTCTCACCTTCGTCCGCTCCTCATGGGGCAACAACGCCAGCCCGGTCACCGAGGATTTCGTCAAAACCATCCGCGCCTCCGTGGAGGACCGCAAAACCCCATGGACTGCGGAGGAGATCCTCAAGCTCCACCCGCTTCCCCTCGAAAGAACCCCTCTCACCAACCTCATCTCCCAAGTTTATCGAGGCAAATGGGACGCGTTCCCGGATTTCTCCACCCTCAAGCCTGAAAGCGCCGAGGAGAGACACAACGGCATCATCAGCCTCGCTGACTCGCCCATCAAGAACGAGTTCGCCATGACGTGGAAGGGCAGCTTCGAAGCCCCCACCACGGGCGAATACACGTTTGTCCTTGATGTCGATGACGCCGCCATGATCCGCATGGATGGCAAGCCATTCCTACAAATCGATGGTTCCGGCCCGATGAATGGTTCACGTCTGAAGAGGGCCAAGATCCAACTCACACAGGGACCTCACCCTTTTTCAGTGGAATACCTCGAAGTCGGCGGCAACCAGGGACTCGCGATCGGTTGGAAAGGCCCGGGCATCAAGAGCTGGAAATGGCTCACCGATACACCTGCCATGGGACCCGCAATCCCAAGTAATTCCATCCCCATCGAACCAACCGGCGGTCGCCCTGCCATCTATCGGAATTTCATTGCCGGCACGACCCCACGCGCGATCTGCTTCGGCTTTCCCGGTGGCCTGAACCTCGCCTACTCGGCTGACAATCTCGCGCCCGAACTCATTTGGACTGGAGCATTCATGGACGGCGGGCTGCACTGGACGGATCGCGGCATGGGAAATCAGGTGCCTCCTGCGGGGGACGATGTCATCCGCCTCAGCAAATCCCGCGCCCTCCCCGCAACCGCGCGTTTTCGCGGCTACAAGCTCGACCCCGAAGGAAATCCCATCTTCTCGGTCCAGATCGGCGAGCAATTCCTGCTGGACTCCTGGCGCGCTGATTCCGGAACGCTCGTCCGCAAGCTAACCGTCACTGTGGCGCCACTCGAGATTCAAATTCCCCAAGCGGAGGGAATCACCATTGATGGCACAGGCGGAAAAACCACCCTCACCCTCACTCCCGGCCAAACCATCACCCTCACCTACCGCTGGAACTAACAATGCTCCATCTTCCTGAAAACTGAACACTGATCACTAGGGACCCCTTGCCCATGCGCCACATCATCTTCAGCCTCCTCACCGCCGCTTTCGCCAGCGCCGCCACCCAATCCGACTACTATCTCCGGGAAGAAATCCCGCTGCCACCCGGCGAGGTCATGGAGATCGGCTCCATCGCGCTCATGCCCGAGCAGAAAATCGCGGTGACGACCCGTCGTGGCGATCTGTGGATCTGCACCGGTGCCTATGGCGATGACCTGAGCAAAGTCACCTGGAAGAAATTCACCCAAGGCCTGCACGAGCCCTTCGGCATGTTTTGGAAAGCGGATTGGCTCTACCTCACCCAGCGCCCGGAAGTCACCCGCATCAAGGACTCCACCGGCAGCGGCTTTGCAGACACGTTTGAAACCATTTGCTCCGACTGGGGCATCAACGGCGACTATCACGAATTCGCCTTCGGCAGTGAGCCCGACAAGAATGGCGACATCTGGGTTGTCCTCTGCCTCACCGGTTCCGCTGCAGCGAACTCCGACTGGCGCGGCTGGTGCGTGCGCATCACCTCGGATGGGAAAATGATCCCCACCTGCTCCGGCATCCGCTCCCCGGGTGGCATCGGCTTCAATGCGGAAGGCGACGCGTTCTACACGGACAACCAAGGCCTCTGGAATGGCTCATCCTCCCTCAAATGGCTGAAGCCCGGCTCATTCCAGGGCAATCCCACTGGCAACAAATTCCACTCCCTCGCCAATTTCCCCGCACCACCTGAGCCAGCAGATCCTTCGCGCGTCCTCGCCGAGCGACTCAAGCACCCGGAGTTCATTCCACCCGCCGTCGTTTTCCCTCATGCCATCATCGGCCAATCCCCGACCGGTATCGCTTGCGACATGAGCAATGGGAAATTCGGTCCCTGGAAGAACCAACTCTACGTCGGCGAGCAAACCCACTCACAGATCCAGCGTGTCTGTTTGGAAAAGGTCAACGATCTCTATCAGGGCGCGGTTTTCCATTTCCTCGAAGGCTTCGAAGCCGGCCTCATCCCAGTCCGCTATGACCAGGAAACCGGCATGATCTTCACCGGCGGCTCCAACCGCGGCTGGGCCTCGCGCGGCAGCAAGCCCTTCACCTTCGAACGCGTCAAGTGGACCGGGAGAACTCCCTTTGAAATTGAAACCATGACCGCCAACTCCGACGGCTTCACCCTCAACTTCACCGAACCCGTCGATCCCGCTTCCGCCGGAGATCCTGCCAGTTATTCCATGGCCGCCTGGACCTATATCTTGCAATCCGGTTACGGCAGCCCGGAGGTCGATCAGGCCGCCCCGAAAATCACCGCCGCCACCGTCTCCCCTGACAAAAAATCCGTGCGTCTCAAGATCGACGGCCTCGTCCGTGGTCACGTTCATCATCTCGATTCCAAGGGAGTGAAATCTGCCAGTGGCCAAGCCCTCTGGCACGCTGACGCCTATTACACCCTCAACGAGATTCCGAAGTGACGTGAGCCAGGCATTTCTGCCTGTTCTTCCATTCGAAAGGCAATCAGCCTGATGTCCATATCGAGCATCACAATTTCCGCGATCCGCCCACTTCTCCATGTCTCTTAAACGCATCGCCATTTCCTCTGCGGCCGCTTCCCTGATCTTGCTGGCCGGTGCCTGCAAGCGCGCCTCCGTTCAGGCGAATGTCACGCCACCGGCAGCCGGGAGTTCATCGGCGAGTCCGGAGAATGTGCCGATCACCCTCCCTGAAGAAGTCAGCTTCAACGAGCACATCCAGCCGATCCTCTCGGAGTATTGCTACCACTGCCATGGTCCGGACTCCGGCACCCGCAAGCCAAAGGACGCCCCACTGCGTCTCGATCGTCCCGAGGAAGCCTTCAAGCTCCGCGAAAACGG
>JAIXVN010000259.1 GCA_027483005.1 Verrucomicrobiaceae bacterium | reverse complement strand
GATCACCTGACCATCTTGAAACCCAGTGATGCGGTCCGACCAGTCAAAGAACGAAAACCCCGAAAAATGGGATCGGTCGTTGGCAAAATCGGACTTTCTCCTAGAACCGATCCGGATGCTTCGCTCCCTTTGCTGGCTCTGTTTGCTGCCGTTTTTCCTGACCACCTGTCGCAAGGAATCGCGCCCGGTCCCGGGCATCGAGGCCTATGTCTGGCAGGATCCGGACCGTCCCGCGGTGTCGAGCGCCATGCAGCGCGCCGCAGGCAAGGTCGCGACCTTCCACGTCAGGGCCGCCGAGCTTCGCTGGAACGGCAGGAGCTTTGTCGTGGAACGCCCGGTATCCAACAGACTGCCGACTCCGGATTGCGGCCTTGTTTTGCGCATCGGAGCCTCGGCCGCCGGGCTGGAATGGACGGACGATCAGGTCGCACAAGTGGCCACCGTGGTCCGGTCCCTCGCCGCGCTTTCGCCCCGCGAGATCCAATGCGACTACGACTGCCCGCAAAAGCGGCTGAACCGCTATCGGGCGCTTCTCGGTTCGCTCCAGAAGGCCGCAGGAAAGGTGCCGGTCGTCCCCACCGTGCTGCCATCGTGGATGGATGAGCCCGATTTTCCCCAGCTCATCCGTGATCGGTCCGGCTATGTCCTCCAGGTCCACTCGCTGAACCTGCCGAAGAGCCCGACCGCGCCGGTGCTGCTCTTCGATCCGCTCGCCAGCCGAGCCGCAGTGAAACGGGCCGCCGCCCTGGGTGTGCCGTTTCGCGTGGCCATGGCGACCTATGGCTGCGAGGTCTGGTTCGACCGCGACGACAAGGTCATCGAGGTCGTCTCCGAGGACCTTCCGCCGCAGGACCGTGTTCCGGCGAGAAAGTCGTTCGCCTTCGCCGATCCCATCGAGAGTGCGAAGCTGATCGAGGAATGGATGACGGATCCGCCCGCCGGACTGCGTGCGGTGATCTGGTATCGGCTTCCGATCGAGGGGGATCGCAGGAACTGGACCTGGGACACGCTGGCCAAGGTTTCCAAAGGCGAGCAAGCCGCTGCCGAGCTTTCGTTCGAGGCCGTCGATCATGCGGGCACGGGGGATCTTTTCGTGATGAACCGTGGGGGATTTCCCGGTCCGCTGCCTGCGGAGATCATCGTCACCAGCCCGGTGGTCGCAGCCGATGGAGCCGGGGCCTATCGTCTTGAGCGTCGTGCCGACGGACTCCATTTCATCCGCCGCCCGGAGATCTGGCCATGGATTGATCCGGGCAAAAAAATTCCAACTGGATGGTTGAGAACGTCGGGAAAAGAAGCACGTATGGAGTGGCACTTCGCTCCATGAATCTCCGTGTTGCTCCCGGCCTCGCTGCCTGGATTTCCCTTCTCACCAGCACCCACGCCTGTGGGCCATTTTTTCCGGACACGGTTCTGGACAAACCGCAGGCCGCGCTGGGGGTTCCGCCGGTTTCATTCATTGCCGGGCTGTATCGGATCGATGGCCGACCCGTGCCACCCGTCACCGCCTTCGCGAGACAGTCAGGTCTGCTTGCGCAGATCCCCTTGGAGGTCGCGGAACTGGAAGCGGATTGGAAAAAGGAAGGACTGGCCGACGAGGTCATCGCCGGAAGAAGCCAGCGCTATCGGGAAGTCCGGACCAGCCTGCTGACGGGGCTCGAGGAAATCGGCATGGCCGACTTTCCGATCCAGCATGGAGCCGCGGCCGAGTTGCCGGAGCGCCCGCTCGATGAGGGATACCCGGCCGATGTGGCGGACTATGTGGAAGCGGCGAGGCTGCACGCGGTCGGCATGAAGGATGAGGCCCGCAACCTCTGGAAAGGCATCCTCGAAAAGCCGGCGGAGGCGCGAAGACACCGCAGTGTCTGGGCAGCCTGGATGCTGGCGAAGACCTCGACCGATCGCGGCGAATGCATTGAATGGTATCGGCGAGTCGTCAGGGAAGCATCCTCCGGAGCCTCCGATGTGCTGAAGCTGGCCCCCGCCGCCAAGGCCTGGCTGGCACCGGGCAACGAGGATCCGATCGCGGCGATCCACGATTTCCATGAGGCCTTCGTGAATGGAAAAGCTTCCGTCGAGGTGGACCTCAGGCACGCGGCGGCTGACCTCCTCGAGAACGCCGACCCCGATCAACTCGCCGCCGCGGCGGCGGACCCCTTGGCCAGGCGTCTTCTCAACCTGCATCTTCAGGCCACGTTCGAACAACCTCGCGATGGATCATTCCTCGGGGAAGAGGACGTTTGGCAGCCCGATCCATGGCTCAAGGCCTTGGCGGCCCACGCACCCCTTCCACTCGACGACGGAGCCAGAATCGCGTGGGCGCTTTATGCCACCGCCCACTTTGAGGAGGCCCGGCATTGGTTGGAACTCTCGGACCCGGGCGATGCCCTCACCCTGTGGTTGCAGGCCAAGTTCGCGCTGAGGGCCGGAAACCTTGACGAGGCCAATCGGTTCCTGTCGTCCGCCATCCGAAGCATGTCCGCCGACAAGGATTGGCAACCCTCGCAGATCATCCCCGATCCGGCCGATCCGGACAAGCGTTGGACCCTGGAACAATTCACCCAGGGGAGGCTCCTCGGGGACGCGGGCATCGTGGCACTGGGCCGGCAGCATCACTCGCCGGCACTGGAGTCATTCCGT
>JAIXVN010000463.1 GCA_027483005.1 Verrucomicrobiaceae bacterium | reverse complement strand
TGTCGATGGGCTTTTTGTTAGAGGACCGCTCGCCGGTCATCGTCCGCGGCCCGATGGCCACGCGCTACACCCAGCAGTTCCTCCGCCAGGTCGCCTGGGAAAACCTCGACTACCTGATCCTCGACCTGCCACCTGGCACGGGCGACATCCAGTTGACCATCGTCCAGACGGTTTCCGTGGATGGCAGCATCATCGTCACCACGCCGCAGGAGGTGGCCTTGACCGATGCGAGAAAGGCGGTGGCGATGTTCTCCAAGGTCAACGTTCCGATCCTCGGCCTGATTGAAAACATGGCGTGGTTCGACTGCGATCATGGCCAGCGCTACTTCCTTTTCGGGGAAGGTGGCGGGGTTCGTGAAGCCCAGCATCTCAACGTGCCGCTGCTCGGGCAGATCCCGATCGACGCAGAGACCGGGCGCCGGGGCGACAGCGGGTCACCGGTGGCACTCCTCGAGCGTGGCACCAACGCCGTGGCCGACTCGTTCCACGACATCGCCGCCGGGATCCGGACCTCGCTGAAGGTTTGAACCGGAAACCAGGCCCCGGCTGCGACCATCATCGGGCCGGATCGGCTCCAGTGACCTCTTCGATCACATCCTCAATTTCCTCGATGGAGGTGTTGGCGGACCATTCCTCGATCATCCGGAAGGTCACGGCCAGAAGCGTCGGGCCGAGAAACACACCAACGAGACCGAACGCGAAAGCCCCCCCGATCACGCCGCAGAAGATCAGCACGAAGGGGGTCTTGCTCTCGTGACTGATGAGATAGGGCTTCACAATGTTGTCCACACCACTGATTCCCAGAACACCCCAGATCGCCATGAACACGCCCCAGCCGGGACGTCCCTGGGTGAAGAGCCAGATCGTCGCCGGAATCCAGATCACGGGCGGGCCGATGGGGACGGCGGAGAGGAAAAAGGTCAGCACCGAGAGCAGGATCGCACCGGGCACCCCGGCGATCGCGAAGCCCACCCCTGCCACCACGGCCTGGACCAGCGCCGTGCCGAGGATGCCATAGACGACGCCCCTCACCGTTCCGCCCGCCACGTGCAGCATGTGCCGTCCCCGGTCGCCAGCAATGCGCCGCATGCCGATCGCCAATCGTTCGGCCACCGCGCCCCCATCACGGAGCAGGAAGAACGCAAGAAACACACTGGCAAGCACCTCGACCACGCCCTTGCCGATGGCCTGAACAGAGCTGATCAGCGCGACCTTGATCCAGACGCTGGCCTGGCCGAGCTGACCTGCCAGGCGCTCCGCCACGCGTGACGACTCACCCACCTTGGCCGTGGCGGCGGCAGCGGCTTCGGCCGGAGGCACAACCGTCTGGCTGGGCGTGATCGGCGGGGCATCCTTCAGAATCTCCTCATCGCCGCGCTCCTCGATCACTTTCGGCCGCGGCGGCGGTTCCTTGGCGGCTTCGTCAAAGCGCTCCACCCAGCGGCGGCGGTCGGCGGCAAAATCCTTCCAATAGGCGTTGAACTCCTGGCCGACGAAGGGAGTCTTGCCAACCCAGGCAGGTGGTTCGTCGGGAACAGACTCGAACCATTTCCGGGTCGCCGTCCCGAGTTCCTTGGCGTCATCTGCGATGCTGAAGCCGATCAGCACGAACGGCCCGACCGACACCAGGGTCATCGTCAGCGTCACCAGGATCGCCGCCAGGGTCCGGGAACCGCCAAACCAGAGGGTGAAACGCTTCTGGAGCGGCCAGAGCGAGTAGGCCAGGACGATCGCCCACATCAGGGCGGACAGAAAGGGCCGCAGCACGAAAAAGCACCCGAGCAACAGCAGGAAAAGCCCCAGGACGCCGAGAACAGGCTCGATCCTTTTTCCACTCCCTTTTGACCCATCGTCCGTCATTTGAATGGCAGGACTCTAACGGCACCCTCAGGCATCACCAGCCTGTTCTCGGAAAGAGCATGGAAATGTGATCCGCGTGCCGGATCAAGGAGTTGGAAAGGGTCCTGTCCGATAGCGTTCGAACTGGCGACGCAGCGAGTCATCAAGCGGGTCCGAGACGAGCGATTGCTTCGAGAGTTCCAGAGCGCCCTTGCGGTCTTTCCTCGCGAAGAGAATCTCGGCCTTGGTGTCGAGATAGGCGGCCTGCTCGGGAGATGAAGTGAGCGCCTTGTCCACCTGCCCTTCCGCTTCGTCAAGACGCCTGACGGCGCGGGCGGCCAGCCACGCGGCCGTGTTTCGGGAGTTCTCGCCGGCGGGATAGGTCTTGATGACAGACTCCATGATCTTCCACGACCGTTCGAACCACTCGTCGTGCTGCTGCAGAAGGCCCGCCTTGCGGAGCGCGGGAAAGTAGTAATCCGCCAGGGATCCGTCCGCCGGAAGGAGGCTGTGACATCTTTCCAGAACCTGGATTGATCGCCCACGGTCCGTCTTGAGGCGGCTCAAGGCGCGCGTGAAGTCGGCATTCACCCGCAGGCGGAGTTGGAGGCTGGGCGTTTCGAACCCGTCCTCATATCCGTTGTAGGCGAGCACTTCATTGACGGCAGCGGCGCGTTTCCAGTCGCCGGCCCCGGTGCGATCCAGTCCATGCAGGGTCAGGGCGCTCACCCAAAGGTCGGAGTCCGGAGAAGTGGTGACGATGACCCGCTCCCACCACTGGCCCGCACGTTCAAAATCGCCACTGAAGGAGTAGGCCTGCGCGATCTGGATCCCCGCCCTGGGGTCGGCGAGTGCCAGCTTTTCCGCCCAGTCGTCCTGCCTCGCGGCCTCCTGGTCCTTCCCCATGCGTCGGAAGCAGGTGGCGGCATAGGCGTGGAAATCGGGACGGGATGGATTCTTCTCGATCCGCTTCATCCACAGTGTGGCGGCGTCCTGCCAGCGACCAGCGGCGGA